>CALFWI010000211.1 GCA_937928615.1 uncultured Saprospiraceae bacterium
GGGTCATCCATTACCGTAACAATGAAACAATATAGCAATACAACAATTGTCCGCAACTTGAGTTAGATAGATGTATGATTTTAAACCAAAAATTATAATAATTCCTTAATAATTGCTCCCATTCGCTTTCCACTCTCATTGGCCACTTCTATCATTTCTTCGACGGTAGCAGATTTTATATTTTCTGTAGGATAACATTTATTAGAAACCACAGAAATGACCATAATCGGCAGCCCACTGTGTTTGGCGACAATGACTTCTGGCACTGTAGACATGCCCACTACATCCCCGCCTATTCGATGCAAAAATTCATACTCGGCGGGGGTTTCTAAATTAGGACCTGCCAAGGCTACATAGACTCCTTCATGCGCTCGAAACCCTTTTTCAGTCGCAATCGCAATTGCTTTTTGGTTTAATGCCCTATCGTAAGTATCCAGCATTTCAGGGAAACGAGGGCCTAATCTTTCATCATTTGCTCCTCTTAATGGATTTTCTGGTTGTAGATTAATATGGTCTCGAATAAATACTAAATCTCCTGCAAAAATATGAGCGCTAGTACTACCAGAAATATTCGAAATAAATAAACGTTCGATGCTTAAAAATTTTAAAACCCTGATAGGAAAGGTCACTTGTTTCATCGAATAACCTTCATAATAATGAAAGCGACCTGCCATCGCTACGACCTTATGTCCATATAAATACCCCAAAATCAGTTTTCCTTTATGGGTTTGGACCGTAGAAATCGGAAAATGAGGAATGTCTTTATAATCAATTTCAGCTACGCGTTCAATTTCATCGGATAAAGCGCCTAAACCTGTCCCTAAGATGATGCCATAAGTGGGTGCAAAATCATTAATATTTTGGATATAATTGACGGCTTCTTGGATTTGGTCGTAGAGCATGGTTTGAGTTTTTAGTATAGTAGGAGATAGGAAGTTTTTAAAATTAGAATAGAACTGCATTGTTTTTTAGCCTTGAAAAGGCGACATATCATAATATAGGCCGCAAGCACTATGGATAATATAAATATTCTCTAAGCCCTGAATGGGCGACATATCGGCGACTCGTAATTTATGTCGCTCTTTCAGAGCTTGGAATAGATTCTTTGCTCGTATTATTCCCTAGGGCTTGCGCCCTAGGCTATACTATGTCGCCTTTTCAAGGCTAAAAAATGTTGTAACTACGCTATGTTTTGAACACCTTACCCTTTTATGGCACAAAAGGCATATCAACAAAAATAGGAGTTGCTTTTGATGAAGCAACTCCTATTTTTTTGTTACTTCCAAACAAAGTAACAACCGAAATTTTACAATTCCAAAAACATTATCGAATCACTGCTATAGGCATTCGTCTATCAAAATTCCCTTTAATGACAGGAGATTGCCGACTTCCCGTATAGCTTCGCACGTTATGGTAAGTAAAATCAAATAATTCTTGGACGCCAATAATATTATCAAAATTGGTATCCGCCTCGCCTTTGAGTCCTCTAATTAAAAAATGGCTAAAAACCCCTTGCCGTAAACCAGAAGATTCTAGAGAAGTTTCGCTGGATTTAGAAGATAAAATAAGGGCTGAGCCAGGACTAGATTGTGCTAAAGCTTCATAATATTTCAATAAGGCATTATTCGCATCTGCGCCTTTCATAGCTAACAGACCACCAGAATGACAAGCATCTGCAATACAAATTTTGTATTTAGCGGGACTATTGTCTAAAATCTCTTTTATTTCTTCGTGGAAAATTCGATTGTCAAAACCATCAAAATCACTAGGTAAAAAAGAGCCCGGTAGACCGTGACCAGAAAAATAAAACATCACCAAATCATTTGGGCCTGCTTTCATAAATACTTCATTTAAAGTATTTAGAATTTTTTGCTTGGTCGCATCTTCGTCAATTAAAATACGAATATGGTCGTCTGATAAAGCACCTCCTTCTGGGCTTTTTAAAAAAGCATACATTCGATAAGCATCATCATCCGTAAATTTTAAGGTCGGCATATGATTATAAGTCGCTACGCCAATCACTACTGCCCAAACTTTCATTTGCTCATGCATTCGAACATTCTGACGAGTCGTTGGCGTCTCCTCAAAGGGATTACTATCTCCTACGTGGACACTGGCTTTCCAATAACCAGAAACTTTTTTGCCATCCCCTAAAGTTAATACGCCTTTTCCTTCAAAATAGCCATCTACCCAATCTCCTACATAAACATCTCCATTGGCATAATATATCGTGCCTTTGCCATGCGCTTGTTCGCTTTGAAAAGTACCTTCATATCTAGCACTATGATTTTTATAAACATAAACGCCTTGACCATCTGTACAATTACCAGAAATACAACCTTCCCCATTGGCATTTTTAGCAACTAGGGCCTCTCGCTTATTTTTGGGTTGTCCATTTAGTAATGCTTCAATATCAATGGTATTGCCCTGATTATCCAAAGCTCTACCTTTCACCCAAACTCCTGACCATTCTTTTTTATTACTTAGTACTTTTTTGCCTTTTCCATGTGGATACCCATTTTTCCATTCTCCTTTATAAATACTCCCATTAGAATAGGTACACATTCCCCAGCCATTCATTTTTCCTTTTTGGAAATCACCAATATATTTAGCACCACTAGGATAACTATAAGTTCCTGTGCCATCAATACAGTTGCCAGAAATACATTGTGCTAATAAAAAGAATGGAGTAAAGATAGAGAGGGCAAAACAAATGAAGTGTTTGTGAGTCATAGAAAGTGTAGGGATTAAATCGTTATATGTTATGTTCTATAACTACAACGATTTTTTTAGCAAATAGTCTATTTTGAGACGCCTTTTTTTAGAAAAAGTATCAAATATTTAATGTTTACCAGACTTTTTGCCAGCATACCAATCTTGAATGGGGAAAAATTTAAAGTTGGTTCTTTAATGCTATTGCTTTTTTACTATAAAAGGTACTATTACCATCAATCAATTCATTTAATAAATCAATCGCTATTTTATTTTTTTTGTTTTTTACTTGGGCTAAAGCCAAATACCAAGTGGCATCTTCAGACAAATCCATATCGTCTCTTTGACGGCTTACTTTTTCCAAATTTGGAATAGCAACATCAATATCATTCACTTCTAAATTGGCTAAACTATATAGAAAAATGGCTTTATTATTTTGTGGTTGGCCTTTTAGATAAGCTCTAAAATGAGGAATACTTGCTTGATAGTTTTTATTTCGATATTCTTTTAAGGCAACCGTAAGCGTTTTAGGTAAAGAAATATGGTCATAGTTTTCTAATTCTCCGCCTCTCGTTTCGCCGCCCATGATGGGATAACTTTCAAAATGCGCTTGATAGAGTCTTTCATTTGCTGTATTGTTCCAATAAAACAAAGTTGAAATACCAATAAATGGCAATAATATACCCGCTGCTACTCTAGCAATAAACCGTCGTCGAGTCGTCAGACTTCGGCGATGAATCGTCGAAAATACTTCTTCTTTTAAAGCAGATACATCCTCTTCAATACTCATTTGATTGACTGTGGCAAAACTATCTTTGACTTCAGTACATAGTTCACAAGTAGCAAAATGTTGGGTATATTTAGCTTTATTTGGTTCGCTGATTTCATTGCCTAAAAAGGCTTTAATCTCTTGTAGCGACAAACATTGGTGGCGAGCATCATTCCGTTGCATCGATATAAATTGTAACTATAAATTTAATGTGTGTTCTACCTTATAGTCATCTCTGAAAAAATAATATCATTGAGGATGTCGAGCAATATAAATAATTGTTGAATTTCTTTATGCCGCATAATTATCGGCATATTGTTGTTGGGTTTTGAAAATTAACCATTTAGCAATTTTCGCCAACTATGATTTTTTCTTTTAACAATTGGTCTTTCAATCCCTATTTTTCGTTAATTTCTTCCTCAAATTATTCTTCGCATGCTGGATATAACTTTTTACCTCATTGGGGGTAAAACCCGTTATTTCCGACACTTCCTTATAACTTTTCTTGTCATAATAAAATAATTGAATACACCTTCGATGGTGGTCTTTTAATTCATTTATGGCAGCTTCTAAGGCTTTTTTTGTAGCCGCGTCATCCTCTGCTTCTATTAGACGCAGTAATTGGTCATTTTCCACATTATTTTGTGAATTTCTTTCAACATCACTCCATTCACTTAGTTTTTGCGCTCGATTATTTGTTTGTCGGTAGTAATGAGTGCATTCATTTCTAGTAATGGTGTGTACCCAATTCCCAAAGGATTTCACCTCCGTTTTATGTAGATTTTTTAGTACTTTTTCAAAAACGACCATGACCAAATCCTTGCTCGCTTCTCTATCTTTTAGATACTTACGTGCAATGACATAGACTTTATCAACGTATCGTTGAAAAAGTTCTGCCACATAAATTTCTTTTCCCGTTTGTTGGTACAATTGGATAAGCGATTCATCGGAATGATGCTGGTAAGCATTTTCTCTAGTATGTTTTTTGACCCAAAGCATTAAAAGTATATTCCCATTTTTAAGTGTTCAATGAGACAAAGATAAGGAACGTAGGGCAAATAAGTTTGTAAATGTTGATAAATGTTGTCGGTTGCCAGTTACCAGTTGCGGGTTGCCAGTTGATTTGCAAGACTTACCCTTATGAATCTAGATTGATTCTATCTATCAATAGAATAAACTTTTCAATTCAAGTCGAGATGAGTTTAAGTACAAAATATAAAATAGTCAAAATGCAGTTGTCTACTCAGAATGTAAGTAAAATCACGTACCCTCCACAACTGGCAACTGGTAACACGCAACTGGCAACCGCTTAAAGTATACTTTCAGGTCGCTGCATATATTCCTGAAATAATTGAAAATATTTTCCCGTATGTCGGCCATCCACAACAGCATGATGCGCCTGTACAGATAAAGGCATTAAAATTTTATCGCCTTGCTCAAAATATTTCCCCCAAGTCATCCTCGGAACAGAATCCGTAGTAGGCGTATAATGCATCGCATGTGAGAAACTCGTAAAGGAAACCCAAGGAATGGCGGATAAAAATAAATAATCATCTCGATGTGCCTCATCTTCCATAGAAGGATTGGTCAACATTTCGTCCATTACCTTCAAGGTGTTTTTTAAAAAAGTTGGGAAATTTTCAAAATAATCAACCGTACAAAAACTAAAAACATCTGCTTCTTCCGTATTGACCGTAAAAGATGGGTTGACAAATTTATGTTCTAGAATTTGATTGTCTCGAATGCGCCACCTAAACTCTGGAATTTCATTGGCTACTCTAGCAATAAAATAAACCATTGTGGGCGTAAAAGGATAATTGTTTGCTTTTATAAAATCTAAAAAACCATTAATTTCCACATTCGCACAAATATTAAAATGAGGGCAATCCATATTCTTAAAAAAATCAAAATGCTTTTTTCTATGTGGATTTGACAGGTCAATGTATTTAGACATAAGAAATTGGTTTATCTTTACCCTTGAAAATACGTGAATAGGGAAATGATTAAATGAATAAATAAATGCAAGTTGTTGTATATAGTACTATACTGAAGGACAAAGATAAAATTTACGTCCAAGAATTATTTGATGTTTTGCACGAAGCAAATATCAACGCCTATGTATATGAACCATACTTGAAACAATTGCAGGGAAAAATTAAGTTCCAAAGAGATGTAGATGGTTTTGTAGGACATGTAGATTTTACGATGGATAAGCGATTTGATTGTGTGATTGCTTTAGGGGGGGATGGAACGATGCTAGCAGCGACTTCCGAAGTAAGAGATAGCAATGTGCCCATTATGGGGATCAATCTAGGTCGATTAGGCTTTTTAGCAAGTATTGAAAAACGACGGATTAGAGAGGCGATTGACTTATTAAAAAAAGGGCGCTTTACTTTGGATGAACGGTCTTTGCTGCATCTAGATTCTAATGTTCCTTTATTTGGAGACATGCCCTTCGCCTTAAATGACTGTACCATTTTAAAGCGAGATACTTCTTCGATGATAACCATTCATACTTATATTAATGGTGGTTATTTAAATACTTACTGGGCAGATGGGGTGATTATCGCCACTTCGACTGGTTCAACGGGCTATTCTCTGAGTTGTGGTGGCCCTATTGTTTTTCCAAGGTCTGAAAATTTTGTCATTACCCCCGTTGCCCCACATAATTTAACCGCCCGTCCTGTCGTTATCTCTGATAATTCTGTTGTGTCTTTTGAAATTGAAGGGCGAGCAGATAATTTTCTTTGTACCCTAGATTCTCGATTCGAAACGATTACCGCAGCGACTCAATTGGCGATTCGAAAATGTGACTTTACGGTCAAATTGATTGAGTTGCCCGATACGGATTTTATGAAAACGATTAGAGGGAAGTTGTTGTGGGGGAAGGATTCTAGAAATTGATACTAGTTGCTAGTTACTCGTTACTGGTTGACGAACGACTCGCAACTCGCAACTTGTAAACATGAGTAATTTATTTAAAAAAATAGCCATTTTACCTTTACGATTCTACCAAGTAGCCATTTCGCCATTACTGGGTGCAAATTGTCGTTTCAGTCCAACTTGTTCCAGTTATATGATAAAAGCTATTGAAGAATGGGGCGTATTTAAAGGTATTTATTTAGGCACCAAACGTTTATTAAAATGTCATCCTTGGGGACCAAGTGGGCATGACCCTGTTCCTAAGAAAAAGAAATAATTAACCGAGTTGCGAGTTACGGGTTGCGAGTTGAATTAGTAGTAATGTTTAATAATTAAATGAATCCTATTAATATGGATTTTTTCAATCTTTAACAAATATCCTATACCAACCCGCAACCCGTAACTCGCAACCCGCAACTCAATAAAATGCTAAGAAGACCTAGAAGAAATCGTCGTTCTGCTGCCATCCGAGGCATGGTGCAAGAAACTCATTTAACTGTTGACCATTTAGTTTATCCATTATTTGTGATAGATGGAAAAGGCATCAAAGAAGAAATCAAATCTTTGCCAGGGAATTACCGAATGTCTTTAGATAATATTTTATTAGAAATAGAAGAATGCTTAAAATATGGCTTAACTAATTTTATTTTATTTCCTGCCGTCGAAGAACGCTTTAAAGATAAATTGGCGACTTACAGTTACCATCCAGATAATTTTTATTTAACCATAACCGCAGCCATCAAAAAGCAATTTCCAGAAACTTGCTTGATTTCGGATGTG
>CALFWI010000212.1 GCA_937928615.1 uncultured Saprospiraceae bacterium
AGAAACGGTGCCAAAAGGAGGAGCAGTTCCATCTCCAGCAATCACCAAATTAGAACCAGCTTCCGTTACATCAAAAAGGTCACTATTGGTAAATTCTATCGTTTCGTTACTAAAATGGTCACCATAAGATAGTACAGGTGCATCGCCTGCTGGTTCTAAAGAATTTCCAAAAGAGAAATAATCAAAAGTTAGTTCCCCTACAAATCCACCTACACCTGGTTCTACAAATATAACTAAGCCTGCAACTCTTTTAGGATCAACTGGGCAGGGGGCTGTTTCCATGGTACAAGGCGTACCACCAAAACCTAAATCAGCATAAGTGCCAGAAAAATCATATTCAAGGACAACATATTCCGTACCTACAATTTTGGTAATAGAGCCTTGGGTGGTAATAAATCCATCCAAATCTCTAATGTCAATTCTTAAAGCAGTACCAGGAACAGTTGACTTTACTTTTACAAAAAGTTTATTGGTACCAGTTACATCAATATCTTGCTCTTCAAAAGTATTTTGATTTCTAACACTATAACCAATAGCATCCCACATTTGGGTAGTACCATCACCTGTTAATTTTAGTTCTGAACCGTCTACTGTTAGGTTATATCCGTTGTCGAATAAATCTGCCCCAAAAGAAGTAATGGTACTATCTGCTTTATCAAAATGGTCTTGGAAAACGTCAGAAACGATTTCGCCAACCGCTTCGGCTCCAACTGCGATGTAATCTATTACAACAGAACCATTAAATCCGCCTGCACCAGGGTCTGTAAAAAAGAGTAATTGCTTAATTTTTGTGCCATCAACGGTACAAGGCGCTGTATCACCAGTACAAGGCGTACCACCAAAACCGCCATCCTGATAAGTACCAGAAAAATCAAATTCTAAAACCATAAACTCTGTCGTCATGGTTTTTGTGATTCCAGCAATAGAGGTTAAAAAGCCTGCTTCGTCTTGCACATCCATCCGCAATTGCGTACCAATATTACTAGCTTTGACTTTTACAAAAATTTTGTTGTTGCCTGTAATATCCAGTAAAGTACCTGTTCCTGTAGCAGGGTCGTGAAATTCATAAGTAAATACATCCCAAGGTCCCGTATTCGCCGCATTAATCGTCCATTCAGAGTTACTTTCACTAGAAGTGTAAGTGGCTGCACCACCTGTAAAAGAAGCGTCGTCATTGTCAAACTCATCCAAGTAAACTTGGGAAAAACCTATACTTGTCAAAAGCATAGCATACATAAAGAGGAGTACATGTTTTTTCATGTGAAAGCTGGTTTTTAGTTTAAAAAAGTTAGTGATTGGTGACTGGTGATTCGTTGGATTAGTGGCATCATTTACAAATCTCCATCACAAAATTTCTACAAATCGAATATTATCAACATTGACTTCTAATTTCTCGTTAGAATCATCAGCGTCAATGAGTTGAATTTTTAACGTTTTTACTTTGGTTGGGTCTACAACAAAATCATTCAAATCTTGAAAGCGATTGAGGGGAACGGAGAACCTTTGCCAACCATTCCAATCTACTTTTACGGTTACCGCAAAATCATTTGGCGAGCCATCTTTTTCCAGTAGGACCAAAATCATATTGGTTTTTTTGCGCCCATTATTATGGATGTCCATCTCTATTAGGGTGTTATTGGCATCGGTTGTAATGCCAAAAGTCTGAAATTGTTCGACATCCCAAGTATGGTTTTCTACTCCACCAATCCAACTAATGTTTAAATCATCTTTGCCACTTATTTTTAAATAATTGCCCGCAATAGGTTCAGGTATGCGATTTTGAACTGCTGTATTTTTATTTTGGTCAATGCCGCCTCTAAAAATCCATTTATCTGTTTCGGAACGAACGCCATTTCCATCAAAATCATTGACTAAAATGGGATTGACGGTGAAAAAATTAATTGGAGAGCGAGTGAATCCGCCATTTGCCATCATACTAATCCGACCTTTTTCGACCCCTTCTGGGACGGTAATGACCATTGAATCGGGGCTAGAAAGTACAATCTCTGCTTGCACACTATCAAAGAACCAAGCAGTTAAAGGTTCGTAGAAATTTTTCCCTTTAATCGTTACTTTTTCACCTACAGCCGCAGAAGCAGGGGAAAAACTAAAAATTTCTGGCGCTTCAAGCGTGACTCGAAAGTTAGTCGTAACTGCTCCTCCATCGGTCGTTAAGGTAATGATATGTTCTCCCAAAGGAATATTGGTAGCGATTCTTAATAATAAAGCATTTTCAGCATTATAAGCGTTGTTAAAATTAACGACTTGCTCGCTAAATTTGACTTCTTTGATATTTCCCAGATTAACGCCTTCGATGGTGACTAAGGTTTCGGCAGGTCCAAAGAGCGGGTCAATGCTGTTGATAACGGGTGGCCCAGCTTCTTTTCCACAAGCCGCCAATAAGAAGGCTAGTAAGCAAACAAAGGTGAATTTTTTAATTAACATAATTTTATAAAAGTTGTCGGTTACCGATTACCAGTTGCCAGTTACCTGTTGCGAGTTAGCGTGACAACTGGCAACAGGGAACTGGTAACTGACAACTAAAATTAATACCCAGGATTCTGCTCTAATTTCGGATTGACTTCAATTTCAGAACTTGGAATAGGGAATAATAGATTATGGTCGTCCAAATTTTTTCCGTGTAAAGTCATGATTTCTACCGTTTTCCCTGAGCGCAATAAATCAAACCAACGATGTCCTTCAAAAGCAAATTCTGCTCTTCTTTCTTGCAACATATCGTCCGCATCAAAACTAGTTACTGCTGGTAAACCCGCCCTAGTCCGTACTTGATTAAAAGCATCCAATGCGGCAGGGTCAGAGGCAACGCCTCCTTGAATAATCATAATGGCTTCTGCATAAGTCAACAAAACATCCGAATATCGAATCACATGCGCATTTTGTGGGGTACTCATAAAACAAATATTTGAGCCACTTCCAACGACATATTTTTTGATATTGGCACTTACTGCCGAAGCGCCCCTTGAGGGATAGGTATATCCTCCATCTCCTGAATTAATCGAAGGATAATAAGCGTTCGGCAGCATAATGCTCGTATGCCGACGTAAATCGTCTTTTTTAATCGCATCTATAATGGTTGTATTCGGATTATTTAAAATGGGCGCAGTAGGGATTTGAGACCCCCAGCCATCTCTATCTTTGGTGATGCCTTCTCCCCAAGGGGCAAAAAAGGCTTGCATGGCATTCCCTGTGCCAAAAGGACCACAACCAGTAAATTGTACTTGGAAAACGGACTCCTCATTATTGTCACTTGTCGCCAGTTCAAAATTGTCATTATAATCATCGAGTAACTGATAAACGCCTAAGTCGATAACTGATTTAGCTATATCTCTAGCTGCCACATAATCTCTCGTCGTTAAATTTACTTTAGCTAAAAATGCTAAGGCGGCGCCCTTCGTCGCTCGACCTGCGTCTGACCCCGTTCTGGTTACAGGCAAGTACTGTCCAGCAAATTCAAAATCTGCTTTGATCAATTCATACACTTCATTAGGACTGGACCGAGGATAAAACAATTCTCTATCTAAAGAAGGGGCTTCTGTAATTAAAGGCACGCCTCCATACACTCTTACTAAATCAAAATAAGCCACCGCTCTTAAAAAACGGGCTTCTGCTAGGAATACATTTTTAGCCGTTTCTGGAATGTCCATTCCCGTTACTTTTTCAATCACCACATTTGCCAAGGTTACTTGCCGATAATGTATCGCCCAATAATTGGCAACAGGTACATTATCTGCGGCGACGGTAAAATTATCAATTGGCGTAAAATCAGGGTCAGTCCCACCCGCCTGCGAATTATCGGATGGAATTTCCGTAATCATCCAACCTTTGCCAATCCATTCCACATCTATCATCGGAGAATAAGTCGCTAAAATAGCTTTATCCGCATCAGATTCTGTTTTATAAAAAAGGTCGGTGGTTAATTGGTCTAGGGGCTGTTTGTCTAATAGTTCGCCACAAGCACAACAACTGACGATGGCAATAAATGAAAGTAATTTTATTAGGTTATTTTTCATGCTGATTACTTTAAATAATTCATATTCGATGATTTATGCCGATAGCTATCGGCACTAGACTTGAATCCAATATCTCGCCGTCTCCAGACGACCGTTTAAAATGAACTTAAGTTATCTACAGTCGCCTGGAGACGACGAGATATCCATTTTCAGTCTCCAGACTGAAAATATCGGCAATACTTGTATGCTTAAAAATTCACATTAATCCCAGCCGTATAAGCACGAGAAATGGGGTAGCGTCCATTCTCCACCCCATTAATCAAAGGGTTCTGATTAAAAGAACCAATTTCTGGGTCATAGCCCGAATAATCTGTCCATGTTTGTAAATTCTGTGCGCTGATATACGCTCGCATAGATTGAATCTTAGCTCGACGCATCCAACTCTTTGGAAACGTATACCCAAGCGAGACATTTTTTAAGCGAACGAAAGTTCCATCTTCTATAAAACGAGAAGAAATTCTTCGGTTAGAATTAGGGTCTGGGCCTGTTGCTCTAGGAATTTCATCATCAGGCATCCCTGGTCTAGAACGGTCAATCACGCTAACAGATTGATTCGCTAAACCTGCCATGCCTTCTATATCTCTGCGAATTAGATTTAGAATTTCATTCCCAAAAACGCCTTGGAAAAAGAAACTAAAATCAATCCCTTTATAACTAAAATTATTGGTCATATTCAGCGTAAAGTCAGGATGTGGGCTTCCTAAAAAAGTTTGGTCTTGATCATTAATAATGCCATCATTATTTAAATCTTTAAATTTAATATCTCCTGCTCTTGTTCCGTCTTGTTGGAAAGGACTTTCGACCACTTCTGCTTGATCTTGAAAAATACCATCCGTTACGTAGCCATAAAATTGACTAATCGGCTGTCCTTCTTCTGTTCGAGTCACAGGGATTCGTTGAATCAATCCAATCAAATTACCATTAGAACCTAGGCTAATAACTTCATTTCTGTTAACAGAAAAATTGACACCAGTTCGCCAAGAAAAAGCGCCTGTTGTATTTTGGGTATTCAAAGTAACTTCTATGCCTCGATTTTCTATTTCTCCTATATTCACAAACGGCGCATTTAAACTACCCGCTGTTAATGGAATCAAAGCAGGCAGTAACATACCATCTGCTTTTTTGACATAATAATCAACAATCAATTCGATTCGGTTATTAACCAAGCCTAAGTCCATACCAAAATTAGTTTGGAAAGAAGATTCCCAACGAACATCTGGATTGGCAATATTATCTGGTGCAAAGCCCGTAACTAATTGGTCGCCTAAAGCCACATTAATCGACCGTAAATTGGCGCTATAGGAATACAAGCCAATTTCTTGATTTCCTACAGACCCTACCCCGATTCTAAATTTTAGGTTATTAATGGCATCAATATCTTTTATAAAACCTTCATTAGACGCACGCCAAGCAAAGGCAGCAGAAGGGAAAACACCATAGCGATTATTGGGGCCAAAACGAGAAGAACCATCTACTCGGACGGTACCTGTTAATAAATAGCGGTCAGAAAATCCATAGTTAAACCGACCAAAATAAGAGACCAATGCCCAATGACCTGCCCCACCATTACTCTGTTGCTGACCAGCATCTCCCAAAGACAATTGTTGCAAATCATTGGTCGGTAAATTATCTCTAGAAGCAAATAACCATTCATAAGTTCCTTCTTGGGCTTCAAACCCCAGTAAGGCGGTGATATTATGCTTGTCCGCTATTTTTTTATTGAACGTTAATAAATGTTTATTAATCCAAAACAAACTATTATTCAGGTTTCGGCGCACGCCTGACTTACCAAAAAAGTTGCCTCTCTCAAACTGTGGAAAAAAGGTATTGTGGTTGGAATAAATAATATCTGCCCCAAATTCTGTCCGATATTTTAACCAAGGAAATAAATCTATTTCTGCGTAGAGATTAGATAAAATTCTTGTTTTAGTATTGATATCTTGTGTCTCCAATGCTCTCGCTACAGGATTATCAAACGATAGCGTAATTTCCTCCTGAGGTCCAGCAAAAGTGCCATCTGCATTTCTAACGGGTGCATTCGGTACGGCTAATAAAGCGGTATAAACCACGCCGCTACTATTATCATTAAAAGTAATATTTTCACTCGTTCTACTAGCCAAAAAACTATTGCCAATTCGCACTCGGTCAGAAAAAGAATGGTCTATATTTATCTTAGCAGACAAGCGCGTAAAATCAGACCCCACGACAATTCCTTCTTTGAAATTATAACCACCAGACAAAGCAAATTTTGTTTTTTCCGAACCACCAGAAACGGTCAGTTGATAATTTTGGGTGGCAGCTTGGCGGAAGACCGCATCTTGCCAATCTGTGCCTTTGCCTAATAAGTCAGGATTTCTAAATTCTTCGATTAATTCAAATCCAACATCACCATAATATTCAGCATATTGACGCAAGTTTAAAACAGGAACTTTAGTAGCCAATTCCTGTATGCCATAATAACTTTCTAAACTAATACTTGACTTTCCTGCTTTTCCTCTTTTAGTAGTAATCAAAACCACCCCGTTGGCTGCCCTTGCCCCATAAATAGCGGTTGCAGAAGCATCTTTTAAAATTTCGATGGATTCTATATCACTCGGATTGACGGTATTTAAAGCATTAGAATTTTGACCACCGCCATCTAATTCGCTAAAATTAGCCGACGAAGATTGATTATCATTCACCACAGGAATACCATCTATGACATAAAGCGGTTCCGCAGAAAGGGTAGACCCAATCCCTCGAATTCGGATAGAAACACCTCCACCCGGAGCGCCTGAATTTTGGGTTACTTGAACTCCCGCAGCTCTTCCCTGTAAGGCTTGGTCTAAACCTGTAGCAGGTAAAGCCTTAATTTCTTTTTCTCCGACAGAGGATAAAGCCCCCGTCAAATCACTCCGCTTTTGCGTACCATATCCGACGACAACGACTTCCTCTAACTGCTTGGCATCGGATTCCAAATAAATGTCTCCCAATTTAGCGTTTCTAACTTTTACTTCTTTTTCATTATACCCAATATAACTAAAGACTAGTGTTGCATTTTCTTCAACTTCCAAAGAGAATTTTCCGTCAAAATCAGTAGCGGTCCCTACATCTTTTCCTTTGACCAAAATGTTTACCCCAATCAACGGTTCATCGGTATCAATATCATAGATTGTTCCTGAAACAGTAATAAGGGCTTTTTGTACGTTGGTTTTAGTTTGTTTTTGGTTAATTGTTGTACTTATTTCCTTGTCAGTAATAGTTGTATTTTCAACTTTAATAATATAGGTCTCTGCCCCTAATTTCTTAAAATTAAAAGTCGATTTACGTTGTAATTCTTTCAATTCTGCCTCCACCGATTGGTGTTGAATAGCCCAGTCTTTTATTTGCTTGCCAGCAATTTGTTCTACATCATACACAATATTTACTTGGTAGACATTGGCTACTTCGTCAATTGCTTTAGACAGTGGAATTGTTTCTTTTTGGGCATCATTTTGTGTTTTAGTAGCCGTATTTCCCGATACAGGTAAACAATACAGACTAACCAAAAAGCACCAATAAAGCATAAAATGTTGAGGTATTTTCATATACTGAATTTTCAGTTTCTTTAAGTAATATACGCTAAATGAAAACCGTAGCTTGGATATTCGTAATGTTCTCCATACACGCTCGTCAGGAGACTCCGATAAAATCGGAGTCTCCTGACCTGCATTGAATACTTACGGCGCTAATTTATTTTATCAAATACACTTTATCCTTTAATTGCTCAATCTCCAAATCATATATTTCTGACAAAGCTTTTAATAATAATTCTGGGTCGTTTTTGGGAATCGTTGCCGTAATCTTTCGCTTCAGTAAGGATTGGTCAGCGACGTTTACCGTCCAATCAAATTCATCTTGTAATCGTTGAATAACCTTCGCAATTGTCCGCTCTTTAAAGACCATTCGTTTAAATCGCCAAGCACTAAAAGCATCTACATCGGCAATATTTCTATCGTAAAAATCCGTTCCTTCTATTTTGACTAATTCTCCTGGTTCCATTTTTATAGTAGGATATTTAGGAATAGACAATGCGACTGCTCCTTCTAAAAGGGCGACTTCAAAAGCATTTGCCCGCTGTTTTACATTAAAAGAGGTACCTAATACTTGAATTATTCCCTTGTCGGTTTTGACGATAAATTGCGCTTTAACTCCTTTCTTTTTTACTTCAAAAAAAGCTTCGCCTTCTAATGTTACTGCTCTTGTTGTATTATTCGCCCAATGTTCTTTGAAAGTAAGCGTCGAATTGGCATTTAAAATCACCTTACTACCATCAGGTAATAGATGCGTTTTTACTTCGCCGTAATTAGTAGCTAACTGCATCATTGCCGTGGTAGGTGCTATAAAAAAATGCCAAACACCAATTGATAAGATAAATAAAACAGTAGCCGCTATAGCGAAAATATGCCTGCGCTTTCGTTTAGGTAGTGGTCTATTAGGAAGCGCCACCAATTTAGTTGGCGTTTCTACAGGATGACTTTCAATTATTTTTTTGAAATCTAAAAATGCTGTGACTACTTCTTCATCAGAAGGTTGCATAGCTAATGACAAGACGAAGGTCTTTGCTTCCTCAAAAACCACTCGTTGTGCTGGAGATTGAAACAATTGATTTTCCCAATACTGCACAGATTGAGCAGTTGGGTTCAAGCAATGGTTTTGAAAATCCTCAGAAGCCACTAAAGACGCTACGGTCATATTTTCTAAATTCATTATTCTGTAGTGATAAATGCAGTTGAGGGATGAAGAAAATGGTAATCCCTTTATAACTAAGAGGAAGGAAAATTGGAGTTTTACTATCTGAGTATGATTTTTTTTGAAAAAAAATTAAAAAACAGGGCGGAAAGATTTGCGTAATTTCTGAATCGCAGCATGAATTTGATTATAAATTGTTTGGGGGCTTTTTCCAGTAGAAGCTGCAATTTCTGTGTAATCTAAGCCTTCTTTAAAGCGCAAACTAAGGGCTTCTTTTTGTTGGTTAGGCAGGTTGTTAATCGCAGTTTGTAATTGTTCTTTTTGAGTTTCTTCCTTTTGAAAATTGATTAACAATGTTTCATAAGAGGGAGCACTCAATTTAATCGTTTGTTCATTTAATCTTTGTTGCGTGGTCTTATTTTTTTGAAGTGCTTTAATCACTTTTCGATGGAAGGCTTTTTTAAGGTAAGCTTCTAAATATTGAATATTTTGAGATTGAAAACGGCTTTCCCATAATTCTAGAAAAAAACTTTGTAATAAATCTTTCGTCAATTCTTTATCACCACATAGTCGATACCCTAAACTAAAAAGTACCTTATAATGGGTTCTAAAAAATCGCTCGAAATCCAAGTGCTGGTTTTCGATTACTTTAGCAGTTTGATGTAAAGTATTGTTTTTCAATGATGAATCACTAAGTTTTGAAAATTAAATAGACTCCTAAAGATAGTTAAACCATTCAATATTTCTTATTTCTATATTAAAAAAGATTGAATGAATTGATAAAATTAGATTTTTGTAATTGGGAAGACTATATTTATTTGTATCTCTGTGCTACTAAAAAGTAATAATTATGGAAGTCAATATTCGTCCTGCTGAAACAAGAGATTTAGCAACTATCTGGCAAATGTGGAAAACCATCATGGAACAAAAGATTTATTATCCTTACGATGATAGTTTTACCAGAGCAGACATCGAAAAAAGTTGGGTCAACTTAAGCAATCATACTTATGTAGCAGAAAAAGGAAATGTAATAGTTGGTGCTTATATTTTCAAAGCCAATCAACCTGGTTATGGAGGACATATAGCTAATGCAGCGTATATGGTCAATACAGCAAATAGGGGACAAGGTATCGGCCACCAATTATGTGCTCATTCTATTAACATGGCACAAGAAGCAGGCTATAGAGGCATGCAGTTTAATCTAGTTGTCAGTACAAATAAAGGAGCCATTAAGACTTGGTTGGATAATGGATTTGAAATTATTGGGACTGTGCCCGAGGGATTCTACCACTTTGAAAAAGGGTATGTTGATGCTTATATTTTTTATCGGAAGTTATAATTAGTTGCAGGTTACTAGTTGCTAGTTAGTCACGAGATAACCAGCAACTAGTAACCTGCAACTAGCAACTATTCCACCTTAAATAAATCATCACTCACGCCACTATTCACTTTAATTTCCGTAATTTTTAAGTCCAAAGGAATTGGTGCTGCAC
>CALFWI010000213.1 GCA_937928615.1 uncultured Saprospiraceae bacterium
AGGGGCAGATAGTCCTGAAAATTTTCTAGGCTATTTCGATTTTGATGGAACGGCAAGAGGAGGACAATCTTTAGAAAGAGAAGGCGAAGCTTCGGCAAAAGATGGTTTACATAAATTTGAACCCCATGTAAAAGATTGGAAAACAAGCGACCCAACTTGGCAAGGAGGTAAAGGAAAAGGCATGATTGGCGCCTTAAATTATTTGGCTTCCAAAGGCATGAATTCTGTCTATTTTTTAACCATGAATATCGAAGGAGATGGCAAAGATGTTTTTCCTTATACCAGTTATGAAGAACGATTCCGATTTGATTGCAGCAAATTAGCCCAATGGGAAATCGTCTTTGACCACATGGATAAACTGGGCTTAATGCAGCATATTGTTTTACAAGAAACAGAAAATGAAACGCTTTTGGATAAGGGAGATACGGGCAAAGAACGAAAATTATATCTGCGAGAACTAATTGCTCGATTTGCGCATCACCCACAAGTTAAATGGAACATTGGCGAAGAAAATGGCCCTGCTCATTGGTCGCCTATTGCGCAGAATACGATTCAACAAAAAGCGATGGTTAGTTATTTAAAAGCAACCGACCCTTACCAAAATTTTGTCGTTATCCACTCCCATTCTGATTTTAAGAATCGAGATTCTTTATTCAATTTATTATTGGGTTTCCAAGATTTAGATGGCATGTCTATGCAAATTAATCGCAAAGATTATATCCATAACGTGACGAAAGATTGGTTACAAAAATCAGCCGCAGCGGGTAAACAATGGGTGATGCCGATGGACGAAATAGGGCCACATTGGAGAGGCGCAGACCCTGATGATAGAATTGATAATAATCAAGATACCGTAAGAGCTTTAGCGCTTTGGGGCAATTTAATGGCAGGTGGCGCTGGTGCAGAATGGTATTTCGGCTATCGCAACCATAATAATGATTTGGGTTGTGAAGATTGGCGAACAAGAGATAGACTATGGGATTATACCCGACATGCCCTAACTTTCTTCCAAACGCATTTACCTTTTATAGAAATGACGTCGCAGGACGAATTATTAAATGGCGACCAAGCGTATTGTTTGGCTAAAAAAGGGGAAGTTTATGCGGTTTATTTGACTTTTGGTGGGCATGCTGCACTTGACTTATCGGGAGTTGCTGGTTCTTTTTCGGTTGATTGGTATAATCCTCGGACGGGAGGTCCTTTGCAAAAAGGAGTGATTCAACAATTAGAAGGGGGCGATGTGGTTAATTTAGGGGCACCGCCTGCGGATTCGGATAAGGATTGGGTGATTTTATTACGAAAAAAATAGTCGATTGTCAGTTACCAGTTCTCAGTTCTCAGTTGTCGGTTCACCAAAACTGACAACTGAGAACTGAAACACTATCGCCTGCTTGCTCGAATCGTCCCAATAGCGCCTGAGTCTTTCCGCACTTTTTTCGGATTGCCATCATACCGTACATTCCCAATGCCATTATTAGACACCCTCAAACTAGCACTAGCATATACTTCTACTCGACCAATACCATTTACATCTGTTGGAATCATTTTCTTAAAAAGGTAGTTTCTCTTAATCTTGTGAATACTGATTTTCAAAACCAATCAACGCTTTATTTAAATGAACCTTATTTATTGTATAGACCTATTCGGCACGCTAGTCTTTGCCATTAGTGGTGTCTTAATTGCGGTCGAAAAGAAATTTGATTTAGTGGGGGCAATTATTATTGGGATTGTCACCGCAGTTGGTGGTGGCACTTTACGAGATATGATGATTGGAGAAACGCCCGTTGGTTGGATGAAAGATTTGAATTATTTATACGTTATTTTTGCCGCTTTGCCCCTCTGTTACTTTTTCCAAAAACCTATTCAGAAATTGCGAAAAGGGATTTTTTTATTTGATACTATTGGCATAGGCTTGTTTACCATTCTAGGCTTACAGAAGACGTTAGGGGTTGGCCTCTCCCCTATTATTGCGGTGATGATGGGGATAGTTTCTGCGGTGTTTGGCGGCGTGATTCGGGATGTATTGACGAACGAAATACCGCTTATTTTTAGGAAGGAAATTTATGCGAGTGCTTGTTTAGCAGGCGGTTTGGTCTTTTTGGGTTTAGAATATATTTTTCCAGAATTGGTCTATAATGTTCCTATTGCTATTTTCGTCGTCATCATTATTCGATATTTGGCGGTGCGAAGGAATTGGGCTTTACCATTTACCCCTAATCCTTAATCCATAAGCAGGCAGAGCCAATACCATAGAAGTCTGACTTCTGACTTCTTCTAATCAATCTTTTAAATACAACTTCTGCCACAGCCTGCCCCGAAAGTCGGGGTTTATGCAGAATATTACTGATTAGAAACTAATACGCTTGCAGCATACCCAAAACGGCTTTTTTATAAAATTCCCCAATAGGGATTTCTTTATCCTTTAATTCAATATCATTTTGGGTAAAAGCAGTGATTTTATCTATATTGACAATAAAGGAACGGTGCACTCTCAAAAAACGTTGATCAAGTCTTTCTGCAAACGCAGAAATCCCATTTTTTATCAATAATTCCTTATCTGAAAGGTGAATCCGGATATAATCTTTTTCGCTTTCGATATAACTTATCTCTTCTAATAAAACTTTAATATTCTTTTTATTTTTTCTAATAAAAATATGAGTGGAAAGCGGATTTTTTTTAATGGAAACGCTTTCTAGGAATCGTTCAATCGCTTTAAAAAAGCGTTCAAATTCAATCGGTTTCAATAAATAATCGACGGCATTTAATTCAAAGCCTTCTACCGCATAATCTCGATAGGCCGTCGTAAAAATAACTTTAGGCGGATGGCTCAAATTTTTAATGAATTGAGTGCCTTTTAATTGTGGCATTTCAATGTCTAAAAAGATTAAATCTATTCGTTCTTTTTGTAGAATTTGTTGGGCTTCCAAGGCATCTTCGCAAGCCGCAATTAATTTAAAATCACCTAGTTGAGACAAATGAATTTCAATTAATTCTCTAGCCAACGCCTCATCATCTACAATTAAACAATTATAACTCATTGGGTATTAATTTTAAATGAACAGCATACTTATTTTCCGTTTCATTGGTGGTCAAAGTAGCATTAGCAGCATATAGAATGTCTAATTGTTTTTTAATGTTTTGTAAGCCAATCGTCGCTCGTTTTTCAGTAGGATTTGTCGTCGTTTTAGCGGGTTTGGAATTTATGATTTCAAATTCGATTAGCTTTTTAGTAGATTTCAAGGTAATGTCGATATTAGCAACTTTAATTTCTTGGCTAACACCATGTTTAAAGGCATTTTCTAAAAAAGTAAGCAATAATAAAGGTGCAATTTTCACCTCTTCTTCAATCGTTGACTGCAAGTTAATAGTTAACCTTTTTCCATACCGAACTTTCTCTAAAGCAATGTAGTTATTTAGCAACTCAATTTCCCCAGAAATAGGGACAAAATTATCTTGACATTTATAAAGCATATAATCCAATATCTTTGATAATTTTAGGATAATTTCTGGCGCGCGATCTGATTTTTTTAAAGATAAAGTATATAAGTTATTGAGGGTATTAAACAGAAAATGTGGATTTAATTGTTTTTTTAGCCGATTCAATTCTACCTCTTTTTTCTGTGCTCTTAACCTTACAATTTCTTCTTGATTCCTATAATATTTTAAGGCAATTAAGATAACCGCTGGAAAAAGAAACCAATATAATTCACTAAAATAAAAAGCAAAATTCGTAATCCTTTCATATAGGTTAAATGGTTTATAAACAGTTGGAAATTTTGGGTCGAAATAATAAAATCGAATGATAGTATAAACGACATAAACGATATAGACCGCAAATAGACTACTTAAAAAGAAGAAGAATTGACGTCCTTTTTTCAAAAAAAAGGGAATCAATACATAAATAATCAAATAAGTTAATAGGATTAATAAACCCGTTTTAATGAAGTACTTTTCTGTTAGTGCCCATTTATTTTTATAAAAAAGCCAATTTGAACTCACATAATAACCATATAAAATTAGCCAAAATAGACCATGAGTCCCCAATTTTTTATTAGTTACTTTCGAACGAATCCTTGAGCTAATCATGCTGGTTCTCCTTTTCTTTTAAAAATGTGGCGGTTCTTATTTTTTGTTTCTCCAAATCCCAATCTAAATTAAATCTACTTTTAAGCCGAATGGCGATTGGTCGAAGTCCAATTTTAGCTCTTCTTTCATCTACGGCTGCTGGGTTTTGAATGGGCCAAACATCAAAGGTTTTCGTCGCTGGATAATATTTCACCTGATTGCCATAGATTTGCAGTTCCCCTCTATCCGTCGCAATTCGGTCTTCTATTGATGTTAAATACATTGCTCGGCAATTCCCTTGTTGAACCGCTTTTTTCATAATCGGCACATATTTAGGACGAGTTTGTTCATTGGAATGCTGAATCATCGAAAAGAGCGCATAAGCACCTGCCTCTCCGATAATTTCTTCCCCTGGGTAGCCATATGCTGCTAAAATATCGGCTACTTTGGCGATGTTACTGGCTTGTATAGCATGACCAATAGCATCTTGGGCTTTTGATTCTTTCGATTGCATGCCAAATTCTTTTCTTAAAGCCCTAGACTTTCTTAAAGATTGGATATCAGCATGGTGCATGGAGTCTAATAAAGCGACCAGTTCTTGATTATAATTTGCCTGCAATTGCTGTTTGTTGGTTCTTACTTTTTTAATTAATTTTTCCCACCTAGCATCCTCGTGTAAGCCCTCAAGGTCTTCGTCTTCCAATAATTGAGTTGTATCATAATAATTTTTAGTGTCTGCAAGTAGAAATAATTGTTGAAAAGCTGCTTCGATGTCCTTATTCAATGCCCAGGCACAAGCGGCATTATATCGGTCAATATCCCAACTATTTTCGGTTAAAATATCAAATGCTTTTTGGTACTGTTGCCCTGCTGCTGAAAAATCTTTGGTGGCAGCTGCCATCACCGCATTTTGAATGTACTGAAAGTAAGTTGTATCCTGTTTAACCGTATTTTGACAATT
>CALFWI010000214.1 GCA_937928615.1 uncultured Saprospiraceae bacterium
CGCAGAATTAAAAGGTGACAGAGTCATCTGGATGATATTTGCCTTATTAGCCTTATTTTCAATTGTAATAAGCTACTCTGCTACAGGTACGTTAGCCTTTAGAAATCGCAATGGCGATACTACTTTTTTCTTACTGAAACAGGTAGGAATTTTAGGATTAGGGTTTGTTTTAGCTTATATCTGCTACTTATTACACCCTAAACGATATTCAAAAATGGCTGCGACGCTACTTTTAATATCTATTCCTTTATTAGCTTATACCTTAATTTTAGGTGCTAATATAAACGATGCCAGGCGCTGGGTAGAAGTGCCATTTACTGGCTTGACATTTCAAACATCTGATTTTGCTGAGATTGCATTGATCATGTACTTGGCTAAAGCATTGTCTATTAGTGAATATATTAAAGACTTTAATAGTGCTTTTTTACCAATTATTGTTCCTGTAATCGTTGTTTGTGGACTTATTTTACCAGCAGATCTTTCTACAGCTGGATTGATATTTACTACTGCTATGTTAATGATGTTTATTGGGCGGGTTGACTTAAAGTATATTGTCTTATTGATTATGTGTGGAATTGTGCTTTTTGCAATGATGTTTATTTTAAGTCAGTTTTTTCCAGATTTTGTACGTGCAGAAACTTGGACTAAAAGGGTAAGCGAATTTATGAATAATGAGGATGGTGGCTACCAAATCCAACACTCAAAAATGGCGATTGCTGCTGGAGGACTTGTTGGAATTGGCCCAGGGAATAGTATTGCAAGAAATTATTTGCCTTCTGCACAATCTGACTGTGTTTTCGCTATTATTTGTGAAGAATATGGTTTGATTGGTGGTTTTCTAGTGCTTAGTTTGTATTTACTCCTCTTGTTTAGAGTGGCGAGATTAGTGACGGTAAGTAGTAAAGGATTCGGTGCTATGTTGGCATTAGGCTTAACATTAAGTATTGTCATACAAGCTATAGCGAATATTGCAGTCACCGTTCATTTAGTGCCTGTTACTGGATTGACCTTACCAATGGTCAGTTATGGTGGTACTTCTTTAATTTTTACTTGTATTTCTTTTGGTATTATCCTAAGTGTAAGTAAAAATATTCAGAAAATAACTGAGCCAGAACCTGCTGGTGAAGGATTTGAGAAACAAGGCGGCGGCGGTGGTAAAAGAAGATAAATAAAGAGGTTAGTAGTCAGACCGTCAATTTTATTGACTGTCAGCGGTCAGATTAAAAACCTAGTAAGCCTTCAATATACTAGTAACACTAGCTGATTGAGCACTTGCAAAACTTACTAAGAAATAACCAAACTGATAGTCTAAAATAGTCTGACTTCTAAAAAATATGAAGGTAATCATTAGTGGTGGAGGAACAGGAGGGCATGTATTTCCTGCGATTGCTATTGCAGATGCTTTGAAAACAATAGAACCAAATATTGATATTCTTTTCGTTGGTGCTCAGGGGAAACTGGAGATGGAAAAAGTTCCAAAAGCAGGTTACCCAATAAAAGGTTTAAAGATTAGTGGTTTCCAACGAAAATTGACTTTAAAGAATTTCTTGAACTTATTTCATTTAGTTCGAAGCCTTTGGAAAGCCTTTGGTATCGTACGGAAATTTAAGCCAGATGTGGTTGTAGGAGTTGGTGGATATGCAAGTGGGCCAACCTTGGAAATGGCCTATCGACAAGGTATACCAGTGCTGGTACAAGAGCAAAATTCTTACGCAGGAATGACCAATAAATTATTAGCTAAAAAAGCACAAAAAATTTGTGTAGCTTATCCTAATATGGAGCGATTCTTTCCAAAAGAAAAATTGCAATTGACAGGAAACCCTGTACGAAATGATATTGGAAATTTGACACATTTGAAGGCCGAAGGATTAGCGCATTTTGGACTAGAAAAAGGTAAAAAGACGATTTTACTTTTTGGTGGAAGTTTGGGCGCAAAGTCTTTAAATATTGCGATGCGTTTTAATGTAGAAGCAATTGAGAAACTAACAGATGTTCAAATACTTTGGCAAGCAGGCAAATTGTATATAGAAGAATATCAAGCTTGTGAAACTGCACAATTGCCAAATGTGAAAATTCGGGCATTTCTAGACCGAATGGATTTAGCCTATGCTTTAGCGGATGTCGTTATTTGTAGAGCAGGTGCTTTAACTATTTCAGAATTAAGTATGGTTGGGAAACCAGCTGTTTTAATACCTTCGCCAAATGTGGCGGAAGACCATCAGACGGAGAATGCTAAGGCGCTGGTACAGGCGCAAGCAGCCATCATGGTCAAAGATTCGGAAGCTACTTTAGAAATGCTTCCGCAAGCTATTCATATTTTGAGAAACGAATCACAACGTCGTCAACTATGCCAGCAAATTAAAACTTTGGCGAGACCAAATGCTGCAAGTGAGATTGCACAGGAGGTAAGAAAGTTGGCAGAAAAAAACGGTAAACACAAAAACGGCAGACGGTAGTAAATGTGATTATTTCACCGTCAACCGTTCACCGTGAACCGTGAACCGTTTAAAAAATGCAACAGAAAAAAGTTATACGAACCCTCAAACGCCTTGGCTGGCTGGCTTTAATTTTACTAATTGGTGTGTTACTCGTCAATATGGTAAAAAAGAAACAAACAGCTAAAACTGCCGAAGTAGTTGTGAATATTGAGCATTTGCCTGATGGCAATAATTTATTGACAAGAGGGGATGTTTTTGAAATGCTAGATAGAAGTTTTGGGTATTCGATGGAAGGCATTCCTCAAAATACCGTGGATGTAGAAAGAATTGAAAAGGTTTTAAAAGAAAACCCTTTTGTATTAGATGCCGAAACCTTTTTAGGAGCAGATAATACGATTCAAATTGACATAGAACAGCGAATTCCTGTTATTCGAATTATTGATAAAATGGAAGCGAGCTATTACTTTGATATGGATGGCAATAAAATGCCAACTTCTAAACATTTTACCGCTAGGGTATTAGTGGCAACTGGTAATATCTCGCCGCATACCCCCGAATTTATGGAAAGAGAACATCATCCTTTAAATCAATTATTTGATTTAAGTAAAAAAATTTTAGCGGATGATTTGTATCGACCAATGATTGAGCAGATTTATGTTAATAATAAAAGAGAATATATTTTGGCACCTAAGTTAGGCAACCAAAAAATTTTCTTAGGAAAATATACGAATACGGATATTAAACTTGAGAACTTAAAAGTTTTTTACCGAAAAGCTGTCGCAAATGAGGGATGGCGAAAATATAAAAGTATTGATTTGCGCTTTAAAGGGCAGGTCATTGCAGAGAAAAGATAAGACACTCTCAAAAGTTGAAAAATATAACATTTGATAATCTTGAATATATATTTGAAGACTTATAAGATAGTTTCAACCTAACAATTTAGTCCACCAAGGAAGAGAAACGAAAAGGTAAGATTCTTCCGAAAACACTAGTAGGTTATGGAAATAAACACTAACGAAGAAAAAGAATTAGTTGTCGCCTTGGACATCGGAACATCTAAAGTATGTGCGATTGCAGGCTGCAAAAACGAACATGGAAAACTCGAAATTTTAGGCGTTGGCAAAGTAGAATCTACTGGCGTAATGAGAGGTGTAGTGACAAATATCGAGAAAACGGTGAAAGCCATTTCTGATGCTATTTCGGCGGCTGAGCGACAATTTCAACAGTCTTTTAAAGTGGTGCATGTAGGTATTGCAGGTCAGCACATTAAAAGTTTGCACCATCGAGGTATGTTAACTCGGGAGAATATGCATTCCGAGATTTCGACTAAAGATATAGAAAAATTAGTATCGGATATGCATCGTTTAGTATTGCCTCCTGGTGATAAGATATTGCATGTTATTCCGCAAGAATATACGGTGGATAATGAACAGGGAATTGTTGATCCAATTGGTATGTCGGGGGTACGATTAGAAGCCAATTTTCATATTATAACTGGTCAAATTACTGCTTCTAATAATATTACGAAATGTGTGAATAAAGCAGGGTATAAAGTGGCAGATATTACTTTAGAACCTATTGCCTCTGCGGCATCAGTGCTAAGTGAAGAAGAGTTAGAAGCAGGAGTTGCTTTAATTGATATAGGTGGCGGAACAACGGATATTTCTGTTTTCTATGAAGGTATTTTGCGACATACTGCAGTTATTCCTTTCGGAGGAGATGTCATTACAAAAGACATCAAGGAAGGTTGTACGGTGATGAAGCATCAAGCAGAAAAATTGAAAGTTAAATTTGGTTCTGCTTTAGCGGAAGAGGTCTTTGATAATCGAATGATAGCTATTCCTGGCCTGAAAGGAAGAGAGCCTAAAGAAATTTCTGAGAAAAATTTAGCATTGATTATTCAAGCTAGAGTAGAGGAAATATTAGATTATGTTGTTTGGCAAATTAAGCGCTCTGGTTTTGAAAAGAAATTAATTGGTGGTATTGTATTGACTGGTGGTGGAGCTTTATTAAAAGATATTGATAAACTAACAGAATTCCATACTGGAATGACGGCTAGAGTGGGAATACCTGCGGAACAATTAGCTCATGGAAATTCTGAGCGAGTTTATAGCCCAATTTTTGCTACGGGCATTGGTTTGTTGCTTAGAGGAATTGAGGCAGTAGAAGCAGGGAGAGTGACTTACACACACAAAGAAAAAGAAAAAGAACCAGAAACGGTTGTGAAAGAAACTCCAGAAGAAGTATATGAACAAGAACCAACAGGAATAGGTGTTGCCGAGGAGGGCGGTAAATGGTATTCTCAATTGTTCAAAAAAACGAAGGAGTGGTTTGAAGCAGAACCTGATACAGAATATTGAATTAGTAAATGGTTAATGGTACACGGCAGGTGGCATCTAATAAATGTCCAAGTTTTGTGCAATCATAATTATCGACGCTACTTTAATATTAATGTAAATCTGCACGCTAAAATCCGTGTACCGTACATCATGTACCGTGCACCGTTAAAATAAAAATTCTTTAACTGAGAAAACTTATAAATTATGTTGTTCGGTATGCCCAAAGGAGAAGGATCAATCATCAAAGTAATAGGTGTCGGTGGCGGCGGTAGTAACGCTGTAACCCACATGTTTAACCAAGGTATTGTTGGCGTAGATTTCGCCATCTCCAATACCGATATTCAAGCGATAGAAACTAGCCCTGTGCCAGTTAAAATCCAATTAGGCCCAGCCCTTACAGATGGACGTGGTGCAGGTTCTCGACCACAAGTTGGTCGTCAGGCTTGTATTGAATCTATTGAAGAAGTGAAGGAATTTTTGGAAGAAGGTACTAAAATGTTGTTCATTACTGCAGGAATGGGTGGTGGAACAGGTACTGGTGCTGCACCGATTATTGCGAAAACGGCTAGAGAAATGGGTATTTTAACGGTTGGTATCGTTACTTTACCCTTTACCTTTGAAGGTAGAAAAAGGACTAGTCAAGGTGGAGAAGGATTGGAAGAATTGAAAAACAATGTGGATACTCTCATTGTAATTTCTAATGATAAGCTACGTCAGATTCATGGTAATTTATCTTTATCGCAAGCTTTCTCAGAAGCAGATAATATTTTAGCAACAGCAGCTAAAGGTATCGCTGAAATTATTACAGTGCCTGGTTATGTAAACGTCGATTTTGAGGATGTTAACACGGTAATGCGGGAAAGTGGTATTGCTATCATGGGAACTGCCTCGGCCGAAGGAGATGATCGAGCAAAGAGAGCTGTGGATGATGCTTTGAATTCTCCTTTACTAGAGGATAGTAATATTCAGGGAGCACAACATATTTTATTGAATATCACTTCTGGAAACAAGGAGGTGACAATGGAAGAAATTTTTGAAATTACAGAATTTGTACAAACTGAGGCTGGATTTGGTACAAATTTAATCTGGGGTAATTGCTATAATGAAGATTTAGGAGACAAAATTAGTGTAACTGTTATTGCTACTGGATTTGAAAGTGCAAAACCAGAGAAGATTGCTAGAGAAGACAATAAAGTCGTTGTCGCTTTAGACGACGATGAACCGATTCCAACCATTCAAAAAAAAAGTACTCCCGATCTAACATCGGTGATCGCAGAGAATTCAACTACTTTTGAGTTTGAAGATATTCAATTAGACAAATATAAGAAGGCTCGATACTCTTATGATGAGCCTTATGTTAAGGATGAGGAGCGAGAAAGAGCAGAAAGTGAAAGACGTAAGCGCCAAGAACGAGAAGAAAGAAGAAGAGAAAAATTACGCACAAATGTGTCAAAATTGAATAACCCACAGGTTGTCAATGAGTTAGAAAATAGGCCTGCTTACCTTCGTCGAAATGTTCGATTAAATGAAATACGCCATTCTTCGGAAGAATCAACGCTTTCTAACTGGTCTATTTCAGATGGTGATGCACCTGAAATTAATATGAATAACTCTTATTTACATGATAATGTAGACTAAAAATCACTTAGGCAGTTCGCCTAAGATAAAAATATAAGGCTATTTTTAGCCTAAAGGCAAATCGAATCTTTCCTTCTTGGTAGGTAGTTTGGTGTAAATCAGACTACCTCTTTTTTGTTTAAAATCATAGCTGTAGTTTTTATTTACTCAAATGAAATGATTTTATTCATAAAATTGGGTCTTTGACAATTTTTGCACAAGTTCAATCCTTTCAGGATTGTGAGACTCGAATCTGCCAGCATTCTCCGCATTTCATACGGAGTTATTATAGTTTAATCACTTCGTGATTGATAGCAATGCAAAAATTGTCAAAG
>CALFWI010000215.1 GCA_937928615.1 uncultured Saprospiraceae bacterium
GTCATTTTTGAGGAGGCTATTTTTTCGTTATGCAAGGCAAAAATTCTCTGCATAGCACCGCTACGGAGATAATTTTTAACACAGCAGAACGGAAAAAGAGTCCCTCATAAAATGTGTCGATTAATTTTGATTGGGTACTTATCTCTATTGATTACCTCATTGAATAAGGGGATGCTTCTTTCTTGTTCTGACACTATGCATTTACGGGCTAGTAGTAAAAGAATTAGGTATATCTTTTTCATATGGTAAGTAGTAATGATTTCCCAACTAATAGTGGGGGAGAGGAGTGAGCTGTATCAAAAAACAAAAAAGCCACTCCGAATACACGAAGCAGCTTTTTATATTTTACAAAACACTTAATCCAAAAAACTAAGCATTCTCAGGTCGTAAACTACGTACCGTTCTACCGGCTCTCCACATTTCAGATTCTCTTAACTCTTCTAATTCAGCCTCTAATTTTACACGGTAATCTTCTTTACTATTAGAATCAATAGACAATTGTGCTTCGTTTCCTGTAGCAACACTATCGTATAATTCTTCAAAAACTGGACGAGTAGCGTCTCTGAATTTTTTCCACCAGTCTAAAGCACCTCTTTGGGCAGTCGTAGAACAGTTGGCATACATCCAATCCATTCCGTTTTCTGCTACTAATGGGTATAAAGACTGTGTTGCTTCTTCTACAGTTTCGTTAAATGCCTCAGAAGGAGAGTGTCCTCTTGAACGTAACAAATCGTATTGTGCGGCAAATAACCCTTGAATAGCACCCATTAAAGTACCTCTTTCTCCAGTTAAATCACTAAATACTTCTCTTTTGAAAGTTGTTTCAAATAAATAACCAGAACCAACACCGATACCCAAAGCAACCACTCTATCAAAAGCGTTACCCGTTGCATCTTGGAAAATAGCATAACTAGAGTTCAAGCCTCTACCCGCTACAAATAATCTTCTTAAACTAGTTCCAGAACCTTTTGGTGCAACCAAAATAACATCAACATCCTTTGGAGGAATAATGCCTGTTCTTTCTTTATAAGTTACGGCAAAACCATGAGAGAAGTATAAAGCCTTACCTGGCGTTAAATGCTTCTTGATGGTTGGCCACAATGCAATTTGCGCTGCATCAGATAGTAAATATTGGATGATGGTTGCTTTTTCACAAGCTTCCTCAATTTCAAATAATGTTTCACCAGGCACCCATCCATCATTTACTGCTTTATCCCAAGACTTAGATGGTTTTCTTTGACCAACGATGACATTAAAACCGTTATCTCGAAGATTCATTGATTGTCCTGGGCCCTGTACGCCGTAGCCAATAATTGCAATGGTTTCTTCTTTAAGCACTTCTCTTGCTTTTTCTACTGGAAACTCATCTCTGGTTACTACGTTTTCTACTGTTCCGCCAAAATCTAATTTAGCCATGATTATTAATTTTCAATTTTAAAAATGCCCATTGGAAATGGAAGAAATAGCCTAATGGAATAGGAAAATTGATATTATACCCATTAAAGCTTTTGTTATATTCTTGTTTTTCCTGATTAACCGATGGGTTTTTTGATTTTAGAAATACGGTTTTACTTGATTTTATTAAAATAGGCTGCAAAGAAAAGGAGTTTTTGCTAATTCACCTACTCTAAGAGGATATTTTGTGGTAAATGCTGTTTAAATCTACGATGTCCAACCAATTTTTCAATTTAGAATTTTAAAAAGTAGGCGATAGCGACCTTTAATTAAACGAACTAGTGGTAAATATTTATAAATCTTCGATAAGTATTATCTTATTGAGTTGCTGGTTACCATATAACCTGCCAACTAGCAACTATAAAAATCAGGTTAATATTAAAAATAGTCCTAATCGACGACTTCTTTCTTGAGGGGAGCATTCAATTTAAAATTGAAAACTCCATTTTTTAATTAAAAATTGCATAATAATTGATTCAGGGTATTTCTTCTAATCATAATTCCTATTATATTTGCCACATAAGTTTTTAAAAGACCTATCATGTAGAACCTACTTATAACTTTTAGGGGAACTTTTGTTCTTGCTAAAAAGTTATGCTCGACATGATAGGTCTTTTGTATTTTTATCAGTTGAGGATTCACCGCTTGTTCTGATATAAGTCAGAAGTTAATGATGTCTCCTCAAAGCAATAAATACAGACAATAAAATACACTTGTTAACGAAAAACGGTTAACTTTTTTAACCGAATACCGTACACCGTCAATCTCCGATTTATATCGGAGCAAGCTATGTACCGTAAAAAAAACAGTAGATTATGCCCATTATTTCACGTCGAGGAAAAGACGCTTACACTTCCCCCATTAGACATTTAGGCCCTTATGCGGATGCAGCCAAGGCCAGGGGAAAACATGTGTATCATTTAAATATTGGAAACCCAGACATTAATACGCCGCCTTTGGCCTTAGCAGCCGTTAGAGATTCTGTGGATAAGATTGTCCCTTATAGTCCTTCCAAAGGTTTTACTTCCTATCGAAAAAAGTTAGTTAATTATTATAAAAAATTTGGAGCGGATTTATCTTACGAAGACATTATTATTACGAATGGTGCTTCGGAAGGTATTTTATTCTCCATGTTTTCTTGTTTAGATGCAGGAGATGAGGTCATTATTCCAGAACCATTTTATGCCATTTATAATGCTTTTTGTTATGTATCAGGCGTAAAAATTGTGACCATTACTTCTTCTATAGAAACGGGTTATGCTTTGCCAAGTGCGAAAGAATTTGAAGCATGTATTACTCCTAGAACCAAAGCTATTTTTATCTGTAATCCAAATAACCCAACGGGTTGTGTCTACACCAAGGAAGAATTAGCAGAATTAGGAGAAATTGTCAAAAAGAATGATTTATTTTTCTTTGTAGATGAAGTCTACCGAGAATTTTCTTATGAAGATAATTTTTACTCTGTCTTGAATTTCAAAGACCTAGAGCAACATGTAGTGGTGATTGATTCTATTTCTAAGCGATTTTCTGCTTGTGGTGCTAGGGTAGGGGCATTGGTCTCTAAAAATCCAAATATCTTAGAAAATGTCAATAAGTATGCGGAGTTTAGGTTAAGTCCACCACATTTTGGGCAAGTGTTAGCAGAAGCTACTTTAGACGTCAGTGATAATTACATCAATGAAGTAAAATTAGAATACGTCAAAAGGCGAGATGTAATTTATAATCGCTTAGCGAATATGGAGGATGTAATTTGTAAAAAGCCTAAGGGGGCATTTTACATTTTAGCTAAAATCCCAATTGACGATTCTGTAAAATTTTGTAAATGGTTATTAACGGATTTTGAATATAAAAAATCGACCATTATGTTAGCGCCTGCTAGCGGTTTTTATGCCACTCCAGGGAAAGGCAAACAAGAAGTTCGATTAGCCTATGTGCTCAATTGTGAAATTATTGAAAAAGCAATGGATTGTTTAGAAGTTGCTTTAAAAGAATATCCAGGACGAACGCCTACAGAAAAGGTTTCTACGAATGGGGTGTTAAAACATTAGTTACTGGTTACTAGTTGCTGGTTATTCGACAAACCAGCAACTAGCAACAAGCAACCAGTTACAACTTCCGAATCACCACATCACCATGATGGGTATTAAATAAAAATTCTTCTCCACCAGCTCCAATTTCTCCATACATCCAGCCACCAATCTTGATTTGTCTGCGACCATTACCAGTTGTTTTATTTTCTGTGACGGTCTTTAAATCCAAATCAAAATCAGTATAAATATCTCCTTTTGCGGTTTTTATTTTGGTATCACATTTGACGGAAGCAGGTAGCGTAATATCTACATCTCCATGATACGTACTAAAAGCCATTGGTGCATCAGCGATTACGGAAACTAAACTTGCTCTAATTTCCCCATGATGCGTATCGGCTACAATAGAGCCACCTACTTTTTCCATAATAATTTCTCCATGATGACTGGTGATTTCTAATTCTCCAATGACATTTTCTACATAAATATCGCCGTTATGGTGTGCTTTTAATTTCAACGCAAAGTTTTGAGGGACTTTTATCAATAAATCTGACCGACGATTATGACTTCCTTTGACGAACACCCGATTATTATCCTCTGTAATTTCTAAATCAATGTAGTTGTTAGAAATCTTTTTAAGTCCTTTTTTAGAATTTTTATGGCCTTTGTCTTCGTTACTATTCCAATCCCAATTCCAATCTTTATTACTTCTATTGTCTTCCCCTCTTTCTATAAA
>CALFWI010000216.1 GCA_937928615.1 uncultured Saprospiraceae bacterium
TTTAGTTATTGATGATGCGCAAAAAGAACTGCTTGTCCAAAAAGCAGTTGCCGCTCAAAAAGACCCGCTTCTTTTTTTAGACATTCCTGCTATTTTTGGGAATCTCGTTCATTCGGAGCGGTTTGTAGCGGCTTATTTGGCAGCTTATGAAGGGATAGCTAGAGATGGGATTGGGGAGTGTTTAGCAGTAGTGAATCGGTTGTAGTTTATTTAGACTGGCATTATTAATACCTATTTACATTGTTCTCTGCCTCATATCAAAGCTTTGAAAGAATTAACTTGTTTATGCCCTAAAGATAATTTTCGATTAATAACATCAAGATTAAGAATCATTACTTCAATCCTTTGACCGATTTGTGTAAATTCTGATGGGTGATTGTATTGTTTCGTCCAAGATAAATCGGAAAGGAGAATCATCCCGCATATGTCATATTCCAATTCAGTAAATACACCAAAAGGAGCTATTTTTTTCACCACACCAGTATGTCGACTTTTCAATGGATATTTTTCTGTAATTTTATTCCATGGGTCTTCCGTCAATTGCTTGATTGACAAATACATCCTTCTATTTTCTCGGTCAAGCCAAATAATTTTTGCCTGAACTTCCTGATTAATTTTAAAATGATTTCTCATATCAATCGACTCTGTCCAAGACACCTCAGGAACACGAATAAACCCTTCTATCCCTGGTATAATCTCTAAAGTTGCCCCAAAATCTCTAATCTCACCGATTCGTCCCTTAACAATGGCACCTTCTTTCATTTTTTCCCTTAATGGTACTTCCCATGAACGTGGTAGGAAGTGATTCTGGGGTACATTCTCTTTGCTCATAGTTTGGTTTAATTTTGAAAACAGCAGATAAAACAATTAGGCAGTTGAAATTAATTCACCTCACCCATCCAATCTCCTACGAGCCAATCGCTCCCGTACTTCGATTAAAGCTTCTTGCAACTTTCGTTCTAAAACCGCTTTAGGAGGTAATTCCGTCCAATATTCTGCGACCATAATGCCGTCTTTGTGCATTTCCAATAATTCTACTTGTTCTTTGCTTGCCTCTGTACAAAGTATTAAACCAATTGGTGAATTTTCTCCTTCTTGTTTATCATATTTATCCAACCATTTTAAGTATAATTCTATTTGTCCCTTATGTGCAGGTTTAAACGCTCCTATTTTCAGCTCAATAGCCACCAATCGACGTAATTTACGGTGATAAAATAATAAGTCTAGATAAAAATCCTTACCATCCAGTATTATCCGTTTTTGTCGTTCGACAAAAGTAAAGCCCATCCCTAATTCCAGTATAAACAACTCTAATTCTTTGAGGATAGCTGCTTCTAAATCATTTTCTAAGTAGCCGTCTTTTAATCCTAGAAAGTCTAGAAAATAAGGGTCTTTGAAAATCATTTTTTGATCGCTTGGTGCTGTGGGTAGCTGACTATCTGCTATTTTGCTACGTTCGAAGGCTTTGCGTTCTATTTGTTGGCGAGTATGTCTGACTGTCCAGTTTTCTTCTGCTATTTTTTGAGCATAAAAATGACGAGGTTCTTCACCTTTCAACTTAAATAACTCTATAAAGTGAGACCAACTCAATTGTGATGACAGCGTCGCCACAATTTTAGTCTCTGGAAATACAACTGAAAACTGTATCATCCTTCTTAAATTTCTTGCTTCAAAATTCCTTCCAAATCGCTTAACCAAATCCATCGAAGTTGACACAATAACCTCTTTTCCATAAGCAGCCCTTTTGTTGTTTAAAATATCTTTATTTATCCGTTTCCCAACTTGCCAATAAACCAAAGTCATCGTACTATTTACTTGGGTTACTGCTTGTCGTTTGCCCTGCTCAATAATGGCAACTAAGTCTTTTAAAAGGTCAGCTTGTGGTAAGTTTGTCTTGCTCATAGTTTGGTTCATTTTAGTTGATAAAAAACACAAGATAAAAAATGATTGGGAAATGGAAGTAATTTGTGAAGATAGCTACAAATTTATCGCCATTTCCTACTCAGGCTAGAAAACTAACAGGCTGACCGAGAATGGGCGATTTGCTAAATTTTCAAAATTTAGTAAATCTTAAAACCTGTAATCTCAATGGAATCAAGATTTACTAAATCTGCTAGATTTAGCAAATCAGGAATTCTCGGTCAGTCTGTTAAACAACAAAAAAAGGGCCTGCAAAAGCAAGCCCCCTTAATCAACCAATTTTAGAAACATCTGTTTTTTTCGGTTGCCAGTTGTCGGTTCAAAACTGACAACTCACAACCGACAACCGTTCAACTGTTTTATCGTTGTATATTGATAAATCCTGAATGCTGTCCGCCTTTTCCGTCTGATAAGATGTAGAAGTATGTACCGTTTGGTAGAACCTCTCCGTCTACTTCACCGCCCCAACTATTATCGTAGCCAGTTTTTTCGTACAATACCTTACCAAATCTGTTGAATATCTTCAACTCATTTTCTGGGTAAGCTTCTAAGCCTTCAACCACAAAGTAATCGTTGATGTCATCTCGGTTAGGAGATAAAGCATTGTATACTTTGATTGGTGCACAAGCTACTGTTACTTTCACCGTTGCTGCTTCACAACCTTGTCCGTTACAAATTTCGTAGCGGAAGAAGTCTGGTTGCTGTGGCTCACAGTAATCCGCTTCTGGTTGGTAAGTTACGGTATTATCAGCGTTGATAGTTACGGTACCATGCTTTGGTGCTTCTAGGATATTTACCGTTGTCGTTACATCTGCCGCTCGGTCACTTGCTGTGACTTCGATAACAGAAGCTTCATTCATCATTGTAGAGACTTCATTGTCCGTTGCGATTGGTAAACCATTTGATTTATCTACAGAAGGCGTTGTTGAGTTATCTATGCTCAATCCATTATCTGCATTTGGCATTTTACTACTACCAACTTCTAAACAACTTACTTTGACCACTAATTGGTCTTCGCAACCTGTTAACTCATTGGTGAAGGTGAATACGTGCTTGCCTTCGCCAGCATATAACTGAATCGAGTTAGCATCTGTCTCACATTTCTCAACTGTGCCTGTGTACATTTCACCGTTCTGATCAATCGTATAATTTCCTAATTCGCTTGCTGGAATTTCTACGCAGAATCCAACTGTTTCCTCACAACTTGCAATTCTGAATTGTTCAGCAGTACTAGCGATGAAGTCTTCACATTCTGGTTTGTTTTCATTACAAATTACAATCGCTGTAAACTGATCTTGGCAAAGGGTGAAGTTATTGGTAACTATTACTTCATTCACTCCAGTATTGAAGGTCATTAAAGTACCCATTGGTAATAAGTTAGAATTCAACTCTAGCATAGCGAATGCGCCTGTGTTTAATTGCTCAATATCCATCATACCGTAAGTAGATCCAGCGACTCCACCTTGTAAGGTTAAAGTACTAGGGTCTTGACGCCAGTTTCCACTTGGGTCCCAAGAGTTCATTAAGTTGACTAACTCCGTCAAGTTATTGAATGGTCCTGAGAACGTAAATCCATTGACCGTCCAAGAACGTAAGTTATACGGTCCACTAGCTCCTCTATCTGGCATCGTAAAGTAAGTGTAAGCATAGAGCGTATCAAAATTACAACCCATGAATCCGCCTGTATAATTCGCGCCATTGACGGTAATGCTGTAATCTAAGATTCTTTCTAATGGAATATCTACACATACTTGACCGCCTGCATTACAGTTATTCGTCGTTACGGTAGTTTGCTGCATTGTTACAATTTCCTCTGTACATACTGGTGCTGGTGTGTTATCGAAACATCTTTTCAGTAAGACTGTTTCTTCACAACAAGTACTTAGATTTCTGATTGTTACAATCATACTCTCCGCATTGCCCATTGGTACTTCTACCAATGTCCCCGTTGCTACACCCGTTGTATTTGGATTCAATGTTGTTTCTATCCAAGTAATTTGATGCGTAATCTGCAAGTCTCCATAAGTTGTTGCTGGATTACCACCTTCGATAATTAACACAGGTGCATTTTGTCTCCAGTTTCCTGCTGGGTCTATTGCATTCATCCAGTTGGTCAACTCTGCCATGTTACTCACCATAGTCGTATGGCTCGTTCCATTCACTGTCCAATTATCTATTTTGTATGGCCCACTGTTTCCTGCTCCTTGTAATAAAGAATAAGAATAAGCCGTCAAGTTTTCAAAGCTACAACCATGGGTTGGATTAAGTGTTTGTCCAGGTATTGTGATTAGGTATTGACCTATATCTTGTTGTCTAACTGGTAAACAAATTTCTCCAACTGTTGCGCCTTGTGCTACACATACTTCACTTTCTGGTGAAATTGGCGTACATGTAGTCGTACAATTTTGCGTCAAGTTAATATTCGTAACTACATCACATCCCAGTAAATCCGTAATGACTACGTTATAATTACCTGGTGTTAAATTACTAGCTACATTACTAGTTGATACATTTGGTGACCAAGTGTAAGTCATACTACCTGAGCCTCCAAAAGTTGCTAGACTAATACTTCCGTCATTATTACAACATCCTGGAGATACAATGCTAGGAGTTACTGTTAATTGATTCATCACTCCTACCGTTACCTGATCACTCACGACACAACCACTAGCAGTGGTCGTCGTTACGGTATATATAGTTGTCGCTGTTGGAGTAGCTATTGGATTCGCAATATTTGGATTGCTTAAACTTGTTGCTGGACTCCAACTATAACTCGTACCGCCACTTGCATTTAAGAAAGCATTTCCTCCTCCGCAAATCGTTTGGTCTGCTCCTGCATTTACCGTAGCTGTATTACCTATCGCCACTATTACTTGATCACTCGCTACACAGCCATTAGCCGTTGTCGTTGTTACGGTATAAATCGTTGTCGCTGCTGGTGTCGCTACTGGATTCGCAATGTTTGGATTACTCAATCCAGTTGCTGGGCTCCAATTATAGGTTGTTCCGCCACTTGCATTTAAGAAGGCGCTTCCACCTGAACAGATTGTTTGGTCTGCTCCTGCATTTACCGTAGCGGTATTACTTATCGCCACTATTACCTGATCACTCGCTACACACCCATTAGCCGTTGTCGCCGTTACTGTATAAATCGTTGTCGCTGCTGGTGTCGCTACTGGATTCGCAATATTTGGATTACTTAAGCCAGTTGCTGGACTCCAACTATAATTAGTACCACCGCTCGCATTTAAGAAGGCACTTCCACCAGAGCAGATTGTTTGGTCTGCTCCTGCATTTGCCGTAGCTGTATTACCTACATTAATTGTCACTTGATCCGTATCTACACATCCTCCTGCCGTTTGTACAGTCACTGTATAAGTCGTCGTTGCTATTGGTGAAACTGTTGGATTCGCAATGTTCGGATTACTTAAACCGAAAGTTGGACTCCAGTTATAGCTAATTCCACCGCTTGCTGATAATTGAGTCGTACCGCCCGCACAAACTGTTTGGTCTGCACCTGCATTGGCAATTGTATTACCACTTACATGAACTATAATTTGATCGCTTCCTGTACAGCCGTTTGCATCTGTTACAAATACGGTGTAAACCGTTGTTTGTGATGGAGATGCAATTGGCGTTGGACTTGTTGGGTCACTTAAACCAGTCGCTGGTGTGTATAAGTAAGATACACCAGTGGTTACGGTTAATTGAATACTTCCACCTGGACAGATGGTCTTATCTTCACAGCCAACTACTTCGGTAGGTTGTGCCACAAAGACCGTTACTTGGTCACTGCTTGAACAATTACCTCCACTAGTTGAAGTTACTGTATAGGTGGTCGTTACTGCTGGGTTCGCTGTTGGATTCGCAATATTTGGATTGCTTAAACCCGTTGCTGGACTCCAGTTATAAGTCGCACCGCCCGTTGCATTTAACAGCGCAGTACCGCCTGCACAAACTGTTTGGTCTACACCTGCATTCACTTGTGCCGCATTATTCACAAAGACTGTTACTTGGTCTGTTCCAGTACATCCTTCCGCAGTGGTTGAAGTTACGGTATAAGTAGTCGTTGCAATTGGTGTCACTGTTGGATTCGCAATATTTGGATTGCTTAAGCCGAAAGTTGGGCTCCAGTTATAAGTTGCCCCACCGTTTGCAGCTAATTGAACCGTGCCTCCAGAACATGTTGTTTGGTCTGGTCCAGCCGTAATGCCTGCACCTTCATTTACGAAGACTATCACTAAATCACTAGCAGTACAACCGAAGGCATCTGTTCCAGTTACCGTATAAGTTGTTGTTACATTAGGAGACGCATTTGGTGCTGGAGAATTTGGATTATCCAAACCAGTTGCTGGACTCCATGTCCAACTCACCCCACCATTTACTGTCAATCTAACACTTCCTCCGTTACAAATATATTTATCTGGACAACCCACTACTGTTGGTCCATCACTAACCGTCACTGTTGTACAGGCTGTTCCTGAACATCCTTGTGCATTAGTCGTTGTCACACAATAAGTGGTCGTTTGTGTTGGATTCGCAATAGGATTCGCAATGTTTGGATTACTTAAGCCTGCTGCTGGACTCCAACTGTAGGTTGTTCCACCCGTTGCATTTAAGGCCACTGGTTGACCACCACAAGTAGACACATTTGGATTGATGCCTACATTAATATTATCATTTACAAAAATCGTTACTTGATCCGTACTTGTACAGCCATTGGCATCAAAACAAGTCACAGTATAAGTCGTCGTCTGATTCACGGTTGCTACTGGGTTTGGCACATTTGGATTGCTTAAGCCCGTTGCTGGACTCCATACGCAATTTGCACCACCCGTTGCATTTAAGAAAACTGTTGAACCGCTACAAACTGTTTGATCAAGACCTGCATTCACTGCCGAACCATTACCTCCTACAGCAATTGTTACTTGGTCTGTCGCTACACAGTTCTTCGCATCTCTAACAGTTACCGTATAAATCGTCGTTGTATTCGGTGTCGCTACTGGGTTTGCAATAGTTGGATTGCTTAACCCTGTCGCTGGACTCCAACTATATGTTACACCACCTGTCGCATTTAAGAAGGCTGCTGAACCGCTACAAACTGTTTGGTCAAGCCCTGCATTGGCAACTGCTCCATCAGGATCACATGGATCATTTGGATTCGTACCAAGTTGATTTTCTTGTGAATCTGAGTAGCCATCGCCATCTGAATCACAAGCACCATTTACAATAATTGTTACTTGGTCCGTTGCCGTACATCCATCCGCTGTGGTTACACTTACAGTATAAGTTGTTGTCGTATTTGGTGTCGCTACTGGATTTGCAACTGTTGCATTGCTTAAACCAGTTGCTGGACTCCATGTATAATTAACTCCGCCACTTGCATTTAAGAAGGCGGTCGCTCCACCACAAATCGTTTGGTCTGCTCCTGCATTAACAACTGGGTTGTTGTGAACATTAACCGTTACTTGGTCGGTCGCTATACAATTATCAACTGTTCTTACAGTTACCGTATAAGTCGTCGTCGTATTTGGTGTCGCTACTGGATTTGGAATTGTTGGATTATTCAAACCAGTTGCTGGACTCCAGACATAACTCACACCACCTGTCGCATTTAGGAAAGCCGTTGCACCGTTACAGATTGTTTGGTCTGTTCCTGCTTCCGCAACAGCATTATTATTGACAACAACCGTCATCTCGTCGGTAGCTGTACATCCCTGAGCATTCGTTGCAGTTACCGTATAAGTCGTCGTCGTTGTTACCGTTGCTGTAGGATTTGCAATATTTGCATTATCTAAACCAGTTGCTGGACTCCATACATAACTCACACCGCCTGTCGCATTTAAGAAGGCTGGTGTACCGCTACAAACTGTTTGGTCTGCACCTGCATTGGCTGCAATGAATCCATTTACATTGACCGTTACTTGATCAGTACCGATACAACCATCTAGGTTCGTCACCGTTACGGTATAAGTCGTTGTCGTGTTTGGATTAGCTGTAGGATTTGCAATATTTGCATTATCCAAGCCAGTAGTTGGCACCCAACTATAAGTCACACCACCACTTGCATTTAATGATGTAGCTGCTCCTACACAAATTTCTACATCTGTGCCTGCATTCGCTTGAGCATTTCCACCCACAATCACTGTTACCTCATCTGTCGATGTACATCCATTTGCATCTGTGCCAACAACAGTATAAGTCGTTGTCGCCGTTGGACTAGCAATTGGTGTTGGTGTATTGGTTGCGCTTAATCCAGCTGCTGGACTCCATTCATAACTAATTGCACCTGTCGCTGAAAGCATGGTATTCTCCCCTACACAAATCATTTGATCATCTACTGCTTCTACTGTTGGCTTAGGATTAACGGTTACAATCACTTCATCTCTTCCAACACAACCTGATGCATTCGTTATTTCTACGGTATAAGTCGTAATTGTTTGTGGAGTAGCTATTGGATTCGCAATATTAGGATTGCTTAAGCCTGTACTAGGTGTCCATACATAACTCACACCACCTGTTGCTGCTAATTGAACGCCTTCTCCTTCACAGATCGCTTGGTCAATACCCGCACTTACGGTCAATTCTCCTGCAACAGTTACTGTTACTTCATCCATGACCATACAACCTTCCGAGCCCATTACTAATAACTGGTAAGTGGTTGTAGTCGGTGGACAAGCCATTGGGTTTGGAATATCCGTTGCGCTTAATCCGATGGCTGGTGACCATTGATATTGTGCGCCATTTCCTAAACCGTTTAATTGAACACATTCGCCATCACAAATCGTCACGTCTGCTCCTGCATCTGCGAATGGTAATTTATTTACATTAATATTCTGTACTGTTCTATCTTCGCAACCTCCATCATTGATGTCTAAACGAATCGTCTTACCACCTGGTGTTGGCCATTGAACGATTAAAGTAGCACCTGCTGGAGTGGTAGCCGTTTCGTCACTAGAAGAAATAATCGTCGCTCCTCCTAAGTCCCAAGTTAAAGTAGCACCTGGGCTTGCATCTCCTGTAAACTCAACTGTTACATCCGTTTCCGCACAAGTCGGGTTATGAACAATAAAGTCTGCTGCTGGGTCTGCTGCTTGGAAAATAGCGAACGCTTCTGTTACAGAACAACCATCTGCATTTTCTAAGGTTACGGTGAAGTTATTGACTACACCATTTAAGTAAGCATCGAACGTTAAGGTCGAGCCTGCTACATTGGCATTTAAATAACCACCACTTCCTACAATCGTATATTGAGCGATATTTTCGCTAATCGTAATACTTACTGGTAAAGAATTCCCTGTACAAGTAGACTCATTTTCCATACCTGTTACTACGGTCGGTGCTGCTGGAGCATCCAACGTAGTTATACCATTTTCTACGATACAGTTATCTGTTGCATTTCTAACAGCAACATCGTAATCACCAGCAGCTAAGTTTCCGAAGAAACTATTACCACTCCAATTATTTCCACCATCAATGCTGTACTCTAAGCCTCCATTTCCATCAGCTAAGATGGTAATAGAACCGTTATCTTCTCCACAAATAGATGGATTCGCTGCTTGTACTTCATTTAATACTGGTAGTTCTGGTGCAACTAATTCACATAATGGGTGAATTGCTCTACAAGTCTCATCTTCATTCGCAACGGCTACACTATAAACACCTGCCGCTAAGTCGGTGAAGCTATTCGATACTTGCCAAGTCGTTCCACCATCAATACTATATTTTAAGTTGCCTTGTCCACCAGATGCAATGATGGTTAATGTTCCATCATTTACATTACAATCTGTTGGATTAGCTGGTACACAATCAATAATAGCTGGTCCTTCTGGAGCAGTAATTAAGATTGGGTTGTTCTTATATGCTTCCGCACAACTTTCATCTCCATTTCTAACATGCACATTATATAAACCTGGTAGTAAGTTAATAAAGGTATTTCCATTACTCCAAGTCGACCCATCTAAACTATACTGTAATGCACCGTCTCCATTTGCCACAATCGTAATCACTGCATCATTGGCATTGCAATCGGTTGCATCAATTACTTCTATGTCCGCAATCGTAGGTTGTGGAGGGCCAACTAATTCAAGAGGATTGAAGATATATGCTTCTTCACAACCTGTATTTAAATCTTGAATAAAGATATTATAAATGCCCGCTGGTAAATCATCAAAATCTGGAGAAGTTTGGTAATTAATACCTCCATCGATGCTGTATACTAGATTTGCTCCTGATGCATTGACTGAAATAGCCCCATCATTTGTATCACAATTTGTAGGGTCACCAGCAAATACATTATCAATTCCTGTAAATGTTCGGTCTATTATTACAGGATTACTTCCGTAAGGAATAGCACAAGCATCGTTTACATTTCTAATCAAGATGTTATAAACCCCATTCGGTAAGTTGAAGAAGTTATTACTTGATTGATAAGTTGCTCCATTATCTACACTGTATTCTAATGGTGTATTACTAGTTGCCGCAATACTGATTGTTCCTGTTCCATTTCCACAACCACCGTCAACTGTTACACCGTCAATTGTTCCACCTATAGCCTCGAAGAATTCTATAGTCGGATAAATCGCCATACAAGATTCATCATTATTGGCTACTCTCACATTATAAATACCTCCTGACAAGCCAGTGAAAATACTACTTTCTTGCCAAGTTGTACCTGCGTCAATACTATATATTAAGTCTGTAGCACCACCTTCTGCCGTAATTTCAATTCGTCCGTCAGGTGTTACACAATCTTGTGGTTGGTCATGAATGACCTCTACGATTGTTGCTCCGTCAGGATAATTAATATTAATCGGATTATTGCTATAAGCAATTTCACAAGTCCCTCCTTGATTTCTTACAAAGACATTATAAATGCCTGGTTGTAAGTTCTCATAGTAGGCGAAGTTATTCCAATTAATCCCTCCATCTATACTGTATTCTAAAGCTGCACTTCCTGCGGTAGCAACGATATTAATAGAACCGTTATTTACTCCACAATCCGCAGGCTGAACTATTTCAACCGCTGTCAATGTCGGTGCTGCTGGGTCTGCTAATTCGATGCTATTTAAAGCGTAAGCCGTTTCACAAGTATTTCCTGCATTCCTAACATAGACATCGTAAATACCTGCTGGTAAGTTGATGAAGTTATTGCTTGACTGCCATACCGTCATTAAACCATCATGCAATCCATATTCTAAGGCATCGTCTCCTGTAGCAATAATGGTCATTGTACCATCATTCATCCCACAATCGGATGGATTCGTAGAACGTACGTCTGTAAAGACTGGTGCTACTGGCTTCACTAGGGTAACTGGAGGGAAGTAAGTTACACAACTTAAATCTGCACTAGCTACAGCAATGTAGTAGTTTCCACCACCTAAATTAGGGAATACATTTTCATTGCTCCAATTAATACCGCCATTGATACTATATACTAAATTCGCTGCTCCTTCCGCTTCAATCGTAATACTACCGTCATCTGCCGTACAAGAAGGATTCAATGTTGGTACTCCTGTAATTCTAGGAGATTGAGCCCCACCAATAATCACTGGATTATTCGCATACGGTACTTCACAACCACCACCTTTCACAACTACTAAATAAGATGCCGCAGGTAATCCTGTGAAGGTATTTGTATTTCGATAAGTCAATCCTCCATCAATACTATATTCGTAATTATTCGCTAATCCATTAGCATTCACCGTAATCGTTCCATCAAACACCCCACATTCTGAAATGTCGGTCATCTCTACCGCAACGGTTGGTCCAGGAATAACCGTAATTGTTACGGAGTCTCTAGAAGTACATCCAAAGTCATTCGTCACATCTACATAATAAGTCGTCGTCTCGGTAGGACAAGCAATTGGATTATAGCAATCTGTGTGATTTAAAGTAGCTGCTGGAGACCAAGCAAAACTTGTTCCTCCTTGTGCTAATAACTCTACACATTCTCCTAAACATATCGTGTCTTGTCTACCTTTTGCACCTGCCTGTGCTCCTGGATTAACGGTGATTTCTTGCCAAGCAGAATCTCTACATCCATTCGTAGATTCTGTGATTAACTTCACTAAGTAATGTCCAGCATTCTCGTAAGTATAAGCTGGATTTTGTTGAGTAGAAGTACCTACACCATCACCAAAGTCCCAGAACCATCCAGTTAACGTGGTATAAGTAACCGTCTCATCGTCAAAGATGGTTGGTTCTCCTACACAGGCTACATTTGCATGGAAATCAGGATTTGGTACATCAAATACATTGACTCTAATCGTATCATAGATGATACAAGCCTCCGCTGCTACATTTGTTGCTACAATATAAGTTGTAGAAACAGTAGGAGAAGCTGTTGGTGTTGCACTAAATGGATTGTCTAATCCGCTCGTTGGTGTCCAACTATAAGTTACTGGTAAATTGGTCAAAGTTGTAACGCCCAATTGTACGCTTTCTCCTTGACAGATATTTTCCAAGTTAGCCGCAACTGTCTGTTCTGGACAAGCAAATAAATTAATAATTGCTGATCCATGATCATCCTCTTCAAACTCTTCGTTCTCTTCTTCTAAGTCTGGCGTAGAATCAATATCCTTGATACTATTTCCTTGCGCATCTTGTTGGTCAAATATTTCTGCCACGTTGACAAAGTCTGCACCAGGGTCTCCACTATTTAAAGTCAGTTTAATACTTAAACAAACTTCCTGTCCTGGAGCAACTGGTCCTGCAATTACTTTGTAAACAGAAGTTGCTGATTGTGGCAACCAACTATTATTATCATTGATACTCAAGGCTAAACCATTAGGAATTCTATCCACTACTGAGATGTTATATGCATCTACATTTCCTTCGTTCGTGATACAAATTTCATAATCAATATCATCTCCAATATTTACAATATTCGATTGTGAAGCTGCTAATCGTTTGTCTAAGGCTAAATCGAAAGTTCCTACTTCGATTGTCTCAAAATCCGCATCATCTTCATCTGCAGGATTATCAATCGCATTATTGATTGGCGTTCCATCATTTCCTACAATATTATCTGGCGTAGAATCTGCATCTCCTGCCGCTGGCCCACCTGCTTCTGTTGCTGCTTCTGCAATTTCTGCACTGTTGGTAACACTCGTTCCTGAGAAAGTCGGTGCTAACTGTAAGAAGATATTTAAAGATGCTTCACTGCCAGCAGCAATAAACGGAATAGTCTGACCTGCTGTCGTAGCAGTTAAACTAGACCAACCTTGAATTGGCACTAACGTCATATCCGTAGGAATGTAATCCACAACGTCTACATCATAAGCATCTAAACTTCCTTGGTTATAAACCGTAATTGTATATTGTACCACTTCTCCCGGTAATACGCCTGACAATTGACTATCTGCTAAACGCTTAGTCAAGGCTAAGTCGAATGTTTGTGTCAAAGTGAAGCTTACTGGGTCATGGTCATCTTCATCATTATTTGTATTATTCGTTATATTATCTCCACCAAAAGTATCATTATTTAAATCGCTGTCTGGTGTAGAATCGTTATCATCATTTTCTGCTCCATCATTACTTATTTCCGCTCTAACCGTTAAGTCAGTACCCATAAATCCTGCATCAACGACTAGGAATAATGGAATCATATGCATTTCACCACCCGCAATTCCTCCGTTTGGTAAATCTGTTGC
>CALFWI010000217.1 GCA_937928615.1 uncultured Saprospiraceae bacterium
AGCTGAACCATTTGTACTCCATGCCCCACTTACCGCATCCCCTCCTGTTTCATTTAAGGTTAAGGTTGCACCTACACAGATTGGCCCGTTATTCGATGCCGTCACTGTTGGTAATGGATTAACTGTCGCTGTTGTTGTAGTCGTAGCAGTACATCCATTCCCATCTGTTACAATTACGGTAAATACTTCCCCATTCGCTGCACCACTTACAGTTGGGCTTTGTGCCGTAGCAGAACTAAAAGTAGCTGAACCATTTGTACTCCATGCCCAACTTACTGCATCCCCTCCTGTTTCATTTAAGGTTAAAGTTGCACCTACACAGATTGGCCCGTTATTCGATGCCGTCACTGTTGGTAATGGATTAATCGTTATCACAATCTCTTCAAAAGGACGACAAGCCATTGAAGAAGGCGTAGGATAAATAAGACCATAAACATAATAATCAATAGGAAGAGCAGTGTTGTTAGTAGGAAATGCTATATTACTGGTGCTAGCTGTCCCTCCTGAAATTTGAACGGTATCAATTCTGGTACCGCCAATATAACTTGCGCCTAAAGTTTGCTGTGAAGTAAAATAAACAAATGCAATAGAATCTCCATTTGCACTTGTAGTAGCCACTTCTATAGTAGAAACAATTGTGCCTGAACAAATTTCAGTATCCGCAGTTACTTCTGTAATCGTAGGACATACATAAATCACTTCCACATCATTATCATCTTCGTCAGTTGCAGCAATCCCATCTCCTATCGCACCAGTACCTGTCCCTGTAATTACATCATCGGCTGCTGTATTGGAACCACCACCTGCATCATTTCTCAGTATCGTATCAGGTGTAGAATCTATATCTCTATTATCTGTCTGACTCACTTCCGCTGCGGAACTAATCTCTGCATAATTTACTAAACTATCTAAAGAAGATGGGGAATCTACATTTAAAGTAATATTAATAGAAACAGAAGAATCAGGTGCCAAACCACCTGTTTTCAGCCCTCCATCGGCAATCGTTAATAAAGTATCATTTCCAATCCAAATTCCAGAATTATTAGTTAAACCAGTAGGTAAGGAATCCGTAATTAAAATACTATCTGCATAAAAGTCTCCTTGGTTGTAAATAGTAATAGTGAAAGTTACATCGTCTCCTGGCGTCACTGTAGACAGTTGTCCGCTAGCCAATTTTTTATCTAAAGCCAAATCAAAACACGCTTCCTCTATTTGTATGGGACAACAAGTACTATCTCTACAAGTTGTCATGTTTTTAAGTGCATTAAAAGTATAATCCCCTGCCTCATAAGCTTTATATTCTTGGTTAGTAGCCAATGGGATATCTATACCATCTTTGGTCCATTGATAACTTCCATAACCGTCTGGTGCTGTTAAAACAATTGTATCTTTAAAAGTCGTACATATTTTATAAGGAACAGAAACACAAGCCGTAGCATAATCATCATCTGTAACCACATTGTCATTAGGAGCAGAGTCTATATCAAAATCATTCATCGTATATACTTGCGCCTCATTAGTGTGCACACCTGGTGCTCCTATAATCGCCTTTATTGCTAAGGAGTAATTAGTGCTTTCTGCTATAGAACTGTCACTAGGTGATCCAACTATCCAAATTTTTGTACCATTATCAAAACTGCCTCCTCCTGAAGAAATAGTATGAGAGACATAAGTCATGTTAGCAGGAAGCGTATCCGTAACAGTTACCCCCGTTGCTTTGGCTAAGTCTGTTGTATCATTATTCATGATAGTAATGGTAAAAGTAACGGTATCTCCTATACCAGCACTATCAACATCAGACGTTTGAGCAATTGACAAATCTTGTTGTGCTTGTGACCAAGTACTAAAACTTAACAAGATTAATAAAGTAGTAAGTTTTATAACCCACGATAGGTCATGTTTAATAGTCTTAGACATCAGTAGTCTACAATTTGTAAATAAGCTTCTCATTTCTATTGCAAATTTTAACAATCTTAAAAAATGTACTTTCTGTGACATTTAAGACATCACTTAATCAAACATTTTCCACTCAGACATGAATTTAATTTAAGTATAAGCTAACAAATGGTAGGGGAATAACGAGACCAAAAATGGATTATCAAAGAGCAATCTCTAATTCTAAAAAATCAATACTCTTTATGGCATCCATCAATCCTCATAAATCAATTATTTGAGTTAGCCTGCTATTTAAAGTATAGGTAGGGGAATTTTAAAAATTTTTAGAAGGGCCAAAGCAAATTATTTAAAGACTATAGCTGTTTATAAGGTAAGTTGTATCAAAAAAAAAAGCCCAACAAGTTGAAAGTAAAGGCTTTTGTGACATGGTTTTCTAATTCTAATTGCAAGGTCCACAGGTATCTCCATGATTTAAATGAGTAGCTAAATTAGCTAAAGAAACAAGTTTTGTCTCCACTTGACCATTACTCATTCTATGGCAAATTTTTATAAAACCATCATGATCATCATCTATACACAAACAATTACTATTTGCTGCGCTTGGCAAACAAGCATTTCCATCGTGTTCATCGTATAGGGAATGAGTCGATGGATAATTTTTAAAATATCCATCTCCATCCAAATCTACGCCTACACATTGATTAGAAATATTTGGACTACAAGCATTTAATGGGTCAGAATCTACTAAAACATTATATTGACCATCGCCCCCAGTTTCTGTATTATCAGAAATTCCATCTCCATCTGTATCGCTATTAGGATTCATTGGTTCAATATCACTTCCATCAGCCACTCCATCATTATCATCATCCGCATCTAAACCATCCAATATCCCATCATTATCATAATCAAATCCAGGCAAGGTTCCATCTGGATTATCTCCAGTCAAATTTTGAGATTCGGCGAGTGTAGAAATAACAAAGTTTGAAAGATTATTAGGATTATCAGGATGCGCTAATGTTGTATTAAATAGGAAAGTAGATTTATCATTATTGGGCCCTTGAAAAATAACCGTTCCGTCCATATTAAAATCATTATCCGTATAACCTCGTCCAATAAAATTGGTCAAATAACTTTGATTCATAGAGTCCAAAATAACATGTAAAAACATATCAAACACATCATTTCTTGGCCCTTGATAAATATTTCTATCATCTCCATTTAAATCACCAGACCATAAGGCGCTCCCCATCTCTAAATCAATATTGGGTTCTACCCCAATTACAGGTGTAAATTCATTAGTAAAATCAACAAAAGGAACTGAATTGGGGGTAAAAGTATAAGGGTAAAGGCTAACTGTTCTTAAATGGTTTCTGTGATTTAAAGCTACATAATAATTACCAGGAGGCACATTTTCAAATTGAATCAAGGTATCTCCATCAGCGGTCATCACATCGCCATCTCTTTGAATAATTCCAGCACAAGTAGCAACTACTGTATTAATATCATTTCCATCACATAATTCAATAAACACCCAATCTACACAAGCATCCTTACCTGTTTCATTTACCATAACGGCATCCATCGTCTCTCCTCCACCACCAATATGTGTATAGTTAGGATTATCAGAATAAGGCTCAGTTAATGGTAAATAACCTTTTTTCCTTAAGTCATCTCGCATCATTCCATCTCTATTAAAAATAACCGCTCCTTGTAAAAAGGCTTTTAGTTGTAATAGAACACCTGCACAAAAAATCTCTTTGGCATAAATAGTTTCATTGCCACATTCATCAATAGCCGACCAAATTCTTGTATAAACCTTCTCTGGTCCATTAAAACTTACCAATTCTTCGTAATTAATAATTACATTTTGGTCACAGTTATCGATGGCAACTATATCTACTCCAATGACTAAGCTATCTGTTCCATATTCACAGAATTTATCGCTATTCAGCGGAACACTACCTTCGATGACTAGGTAACTGACCGTCTCTAGCACATGCGTCCCTTCAAGGTAATCCCATTCCTTAACTCTTATATCAAAACTTTCAGCAGTGACATTACTTACTTGTACAATAGCAGGGTCTATTTCATTTTGGCTCAAACTATTTGCTATCACAACTGGATTGATGTATTTATTAGTTAAATCAATTCGCTTCCAATCATTATTAAGCATTATTTTTCCAGTCTCTCCAAAAACATCACCTTTTTGGTCACTCAAAATCGTTGTATCGATTGCTAAATAGGCTACCTCCTCTTTCGCATGCGCTAAATCTACCTCCGCAGAAGCCTCTTCTTGAATACTTACCACTACATTATTCTTGGATAATCCATTATTTCTAGGATAAGCAGGGTCGCTATCTTTAATGGATTGCATGCTCGTAAAAAATGCAGGTGTTATCGAAAATGCTTCTCCAAAAGTAATCATCGTAGCGGCATCTCCTATTTCTTCAGTTCCTGCTTCTAATTGATAATTGGTTAATTGTGCTCCTTCTTCAATCGCAAACCAAGCCACACTTTCTCCCATTCGTTCACCAGCATTATTCAACTCTTCTTGCAATTTTATCTCAAATTGATTAGTGGAAGTATTTCGCAAACGAACAATAGCTGGGGTCGCTTCATTAGTTGTTATCAATTGTGTAAATACCAAAGGAGTTGATTTAAAAGTTATTGGTAACTGTACTGACTTCCAACGGTGGGTTACATTTTCCATCACGCCTGCCACTAATTGTTTTCCATTCGGTAAAGTATAAATTCGATAAATATCTGGGGCAGTGACATCTTTTACGTGTATCAATTGACTATCTATGGCTTCATTTCCACAAAAATCTTGGGCTATCCAACTATAAGTAATCGTATAATCAAACAAAGCACAACCATCTTCTCCTTGATTATTTTTTTCTTGCTTATCAATAGAAATTGCAGGACAATTATCAGAGGCGGTAACCAAAGGAGGCAAAGGAATTTCATCGTCACAATTGACAGTCAAATCGTCAGGAACATCCATCAATAATGGAGCTTCTACATCATTAAAATCTATGGTAACAACTGCCGTAGCACAACAGGTCTCACTTACGTCACAAACGGTATAAGCAAACTGGTCTGCATCGCAAGTTACAGTACCAGAAGTATAGGTGAAGTCTCCACTATTTTCTAAAACAACCGTTCCATAATTAGCATTAGAGGCTAACTTCAATACCTTTTCTCCTTGAACATCATCGTTAAATAAAACATTATGCGTATAATCAAACCCTGGGCAAACATTGAGAAAATCATCATTGACCAAATTAATAGTTACTGGATCAGACAAATTAACAATCTGCCCAATACTAGGACAACTACCATCACAGTAACGAGTCACTATTTCATAACTACCAGAGGAGAGGCCTGTAAAAGAAAATTGATTCGCCGGCTGATAAGTCAGTCCTCCATCTAAACTTACAGCTATACATCTGTCTGTTTCTCCCGTTGCCGTCAAAGTAATCCATCCATCTGTAGCACCGCACAAAGAAGGATCTTCTGAATCAACAGAAAGAAGCGTTGATAACGGATGTACTTCAAAAAAAGCAGTATCTGTATTTACACAGAGGTTAGTTGTACCTATTATGCTTAATACAACATTTGTATTAATTGAAGTAGTATCTGTCGGAGTGACAAAAGTTACGTCATGAGGACCTATACCTATGGCAGTTTTAGGAAAAGCATAAGCACCAAATTCCCAAGAGTAAATCGCATCTGCTACGGCTTCTGCTTGAAAAGTATATCTTTGCCTCGCACATAAACTATTATTTTGTACTTCTAACAAATCACTAATCATCGCTTCAAAAGGAGCAGGTATAACTGTTTTTATTACTGAGTTAGAAGATACCCACGGATTACAACTTCCCATTCTTATTTTTCTGCGGTAATGAGTAGTTATATTAATTAAGTCCGGAGTATAAGTTGCTTGAATAGCACCAGGAATCTCTACCCAACCATTAGTTGCTATCTGTTGCTCCCATTGATAATCAGGAATCCCAGTACCCAAATTACTAGGTGTACTTTGCTCAGTAATTATGGTAGGTCGATATAATCCACAATTATTCTCATTGCCCGTAATGGTACCACCATTGGTTGGATTATTACAATCTGGGTCCAAACAATCGGTTAGACCGTCCATATCGTCATCTTCTCCATTACCACAAATTTCTCTTGGAGCTTGACAGGTTGTTGCCAATACCTTTGTATTAAAAGAATTAAGCGTATTCCAATCATTTAAGCTCCAATCTCCTTCTACTCGAATATCATTTGCACTGTATGCTCTAATAATTACTCCCCATCTACCATTATTCAATTGCGAATGCATCAAAATTTCCTGAGGTATAGTCATATTATTATTTAACCTCGTTAATTGTCCACTACCACTTGTTGAACTTAAAATATCATCACCTTCAAAAGTATTATAATTAACATTTTCTCCAGTATAGCTCAAGGCATATTTACCAACATACATTCCTGTATCATCATAAGCAGCAAGCGTTCCTTTTAATTGAAAGTTATTATCAGCTGTCCAATATAAAAACACACTTTCAGCTAATTTAAAAGTTAAATTATACTGCTCTGAGTATAATCCAAAACCCTGTGCATTATTATCCAATTCAAACATTCCGTAAGGTAAGAAGGTACCATTGTCTTCACAATAACCACTACAATCAAAGTCTTGTGCATCTATATCTCCATCAAAATCATTATCAATTCCATCTGTACAATCTTCATTATCAAAGCAATTAAATTCTACAAAAACAGTACCTGCAATAATATAAGATTGTCCTTGCCCTCCATTTGGTGAGTATATTTCTATTGTAATTTCTTCTACTTCAGTAGAAACACTCGGAACATTTATATCTAATAAATCTATACAGCAACCTTTTGTAAAATCATCTCCATTAGTGCCCCATATCTTAGTAAAAGAATTAGTATAAGCACCTGCTCTAACTGTAAAAGTCAATGCTCGATTATCATAAGTCAATTCAGAGAGAGGCAATTGAATGGTAATGTCTCTAGCCGTCGTCCTATCCGGAAGCGGAAAAGAAATTTGCCTAGTATTGGCATGTCCACTAACTTGCTGAGTATATCGGGCATATGATTTTCCTGGTTGATTGCTTTTATATACATAGGCGGTTATAGACTGTGCTTCATTTTCAACTGCCTGATTGCTATAGGTAATACTAGAAACCGCAGGAATTACTTGTTCAAAAAGATGAATATCTTGCTTTATTATTCTATTCAGGGTATAATTAGTACCATTATCATCTTGAATCGTAATGGTACTGCTAGGGCTATTATTTTCATAAACAATCTGTATTAATACAGAATCAATATTTGTAAGGTCTGAAAAAGAAAGCGTTTTAGGTATATCTTGATTGATTCCTGTATAGTAAGTTTCAATAGCTCTTCCCTCAATACAATTAATTTCTAATGCCAAGCATGGATCAACATTAACGATATACTCCAGAAAAGGAGCACAATCTACCAAATCGGTCGGGACATCATCTAAAATAGCATAGATATAATAAGTTTCAAGCGCATTGTCAGCAGGAAAATCATCCGTTGTTATACTCCCCATACCTATGCTATTATCAAAAGTACCTATCAATGTTTTTGAAGCAGTAGAGGTGTACGGATTAGCCTGTATCGTAGCAAATCTATAAAATTCAATTTCGTGAAATGGGATACTAGAAGCATCAGTCATTACGGTAAGGTTCACCGTTTCTCCTTGACAAATATTTATAACTTTACTATCTATTGTAGCAATCGTTGGACAAGCACAATCGGCATCATCACTATCAATTCGACCATCTCCATCATCATCTTTTCCATTATTACAAACTTCTACTTGTTGCGGACAGTTAATTGGTCCAGTTAAATCCCACATATCTCCTCCCCCAACGAATAGGTTACTTCCAATAAAATTTCCAGTCGTTTTATCAATTTCTTGAATCATACCCGTTTCTAATCCCCCTGCCCATAGATTGCCATTGATATCTATTCCTAATTGTAAAGCACCTGGCATATCTGTTCGAATAGTCGTATAGCTTTGACTTTCTATTTGGTATTTACAGTAAAGACTAACATTATTACTATCATTATAACCGAGTCCTGCATAGATAACTGTTTCATCATTTTCTGTAGTCACAATCATATCGCCCCATGAAGTATTGGTTGGAATAGGAACATTTAAATTAACTGCCCCTCCCGTCGTAGAAAGTCCATCTATTGCCAAAGGAAGGCGATAAATAGTAGGGTCTGCAGCGGAAAAGTCATCTTCAAATCCTAAGTATAAATAATTATCAAAATAAGCCCCACCACCACTGGTCAATGTTTCACTATCTCCCACTTGTCCTTCCAAATTAATTAAGGTACCATGTGTGTCCGTCGTTGGATTCCAATAATAAACTGTTTTATGACTACCGTAATAAACCATACCAGCATCTGGGTTAGCCGCCATTGCATTCAAATTACCAACGGTATATGGAGAAGTTCCCGCTGTACTAGTAGCTCCAGTACTTAGATTTACCTGTGTTATTTGTGCATTATCTCTGGCTATAAAAAGTAAGGATTCATTACAATCTGTTGCACAATCAGTATCACCTGCATCAATAAATCCATCTCCGTCATCATCTATATTATTATTACAAATTTCTGGACAACCACTCAAGCCAGTAACCGCAATAGTTGCAGTTGCCACACAAGTACCAGGACTAGTTACTTCCACAGAATAAGTAGTCGAGCGAGCTCCATTCACTGTAATAGTTGGCGTTGTTGCTCCTGTATTCCACAAATAAGTTAAGTCATCAACATTTCGGCATTTACGTCCTATTGCATCTAAATAAAAAGCGGCTCCTCCGTCGTCCGTAATCTTAATATATCTACTCGCTCTAGGCATTATAAAACAGAAGTCTTGCCAATCCAAACCAACAAACTCTTGAGTTGTCACAACATTATAAGAAGAAGTAGTAGCAGGCGTTCCGTTATTTAATAGCCAAGCTGTTACTTCTGAATTTACGATATCGCTGGTCGATTTAACTCGAAAACAGACTTCTTCTCCATCAGGAATTACTTCACCAAAATCCCATACAATTCTAGTATAAGTATCATCTGATACTCTATTAAAGAAAGCTGCTGCCCCGTCTGGACTATCGATAGTTAAAGTAGCATCTACAACATTTCCAGTCACGTCTGCTACAGTCGTGGCATAAGTGATACATTGGTTAGTAGAAACAGTGATAGTTTCACCACAGCTAGTAGCGGTCGTTGCAGAAAGGCTAACATCCGCTGAACAATCTGGATCCGCACAGTCTATTAAACCGTCCCCATCATTATCTATATTGTCATCGCAAATTTCTTGACCTTTACATTCCAAAATGTTTATTTCAATCGCAGTGGTCCAATTAGTTCCATTAGTATCTGTTAAAGCTACTAGTCTAACATAACGACCTTCTACCAAACTAAAAGTAATTTCTTTGTCTCCTAAATCTTCATAAGTTAAAGTACCTGTAGCTACAGCTGTCCCCCAAACACTACCATTTGTACTTACATATACCTCATACGCTCCGATTCGGCCATCTGCAAAGGTTCGATTAGGCAAATAACGGAGTCCACCTAGCTTATACATTCCACCTAAATCAATTTGAATTTCATGTGGAAATGGATAAGTTGTATCATCAAAGTTGGTATGCCAAATAGTCTCTGTATCGCCATCAAAAGCATTCGTAGCTTCTCCATAGTTAGGTTGTTCACTATCCGTGTAGTGTAAAGTGTAATTTGATTGAGGGATAATGCTTAGATTAGCACAACAGTCATCATCATAATTATCTACCAAACCATCATTATCGTCATCTTGATTATTGCCACATATTTCCGTGTTAGGAGAATCAATTGGCACTTCAACGTCAAAAGAATGGTAATGTAATTCGCCTGATACATGCGTATATACTCGACTAACGACTTGGCCATTAATATTACCTGAAGTGTTCTTAGTTAAATCAGTATTGGGTGCAAAAACAGTCCCATAAATGGTATTTGACCCATTCAAAATTAAATAAGCTGTATTATAAAAATTAAATAAAATATAAGCCCCTTGTGTGTCCCCTATACCACTAAAAGTAGGAACTGTCCAATTAAACGTTTCCGAAGCATC
>CALFWI010000218.1 GCA_937928615.1 uncultured Saprospiraceae bacterium
TGGACCTCGGTAGCTGACTCTTAATTGAACATCCGTTTTTTTGGCTACCGTCATTCTCGAAGTCAGCCTACCTCGCATGGTATAGGTATCTGCGGTTAGGCCTGGTTGTACATTGGTACCGTCAGTAATCGCTCTAAAAAAGTTGAGGTCACTATTAATTCTCCACCACTTATACGGGTTATAAGAAATAGTAAATTCTAAACCGTAAGCATGTTCATCTTTTAGATTCTCTGGACGGGAGAGCGTTTGTTGGTCGTTTAAGACCGTTCGAATACTTCTGGAAATCGTGCCTTCTGAATAGCGATAATACGCAGAAGAAGTAATGGTTCCCTTTTCAAAATATTTAATATGCCCCATTTCGACGGAATGTGTTAATTCTGGGTCTAAGTTAGGATTGCCTGTTCTTTGATTACGGGCATCAGAAAAGGTGAAAAATGGATTTAAATACCAAAATCTAGGTCGCTGGATTCTTCGACTATAACTCAACTGAATGGCATCTTTTTCCGAGAATTCATAATTAAAGAAAGCACTCGGGAACAAGTTGAAATAATCTCGGTCGTTCAATTCATTGGTTTCTATTAATTCTGTTACGACTTGGGAATATTCTCCTCTTAGTCCAAATTGGTAAGAGAATTTTCCTTTTTTATTGCCGAAAATAGCATAGAGGGCATGAATGTCTTCATCGTATTTGAAATTATTACTTAGCGGATTGCCTCTAAAATCTAGTAGTGGCTGCCAAACATTGTCATCAAATTCGTTCACTTCATAATCATTGCGAATATCCCGAATAGAACTTCTTAAGCCCACTTCAAATTTGCCTTCCTTGCCAATAGGGTTCACATAATCTACCTGAAATAAATATTGCTTTTCTCCTTCTGCATTGCGGGATTCTTGCAATAAATCGGCTCTGCCAAGTGGGGTATCGTTTCTATCAAAATATTGTTCTACATAATCTGAACTTTCTGTTTCGCTGTCTTCTTCATATTGAAAATTAGCGGTTAGTTCTTTTCCTTTTTTATCAAAGGTCTTTTTATAATTTAAAGCATATTGAATGGCTTTTTCATCTTCTTGCTCATTATCTGTTCGGGTAGTGATTTCTTGTAAATCATTGAAATCTGAACTACCGATAAAGTCTTTATACAAGATATTGGAAAGATTATCTTCATTGTTTTTCCTATATAAAAAAGACCCCGTTAAAGTATTATGTTTGTTGATATAATAATCTGTGCCAAATCGGATACTGTTAGACCAGCCACCTCGTTCGTGGTTTCGATTTTGGTCTTGAATAAGCATCGCATCATCGGTTAGTCTTTCTTGATAGGTAAATCCGCCACCATTATTACTGCGGTAAGACAGGCCATAATTCACGAAAAAATTCATTTTTTCTCGACGAAAATTCATGTTGGCTCCAATACCGTAACTTGCAGGAAGACCCGTTGTGACATCAAAAGAACCGTTGATGCCTTTTTTCTTGTCTTTTTTCAAGACGATGTTGATAATTCCCGTTGACCCTTCCGCTTCATAACGAGCCGAAGGATTGGTGACGACTTCTATTTTGTCTATCAAATTAGACGGCAAAGACCGAAGCCCACTACCACTATCTGAACCAACTAATCCAGAAGGTTTTCCATCAATCAAAATTCGTACATTTTCGCTTCCTCGAAGGCTCACATTTCCTTCCACGTCTACGGCTACGGATGGGACATTGTCCAAAATGTCTTCCGCAGAAGCCCCTGTGTTGGCTAAATCTTTTCCGACATTAAAAACTCTTTTATCCAGACTCATCTGCATCTGACTTTTTTCTGCTCGTACTTCAATCTCTCCTAAAGTATGGGCATCTGCATCCAATGCAATCGTGCCTAAGTCGGCTGAAAATTGCCCTTTCCCTAATGGAATGTCTGCTATCGTTTTAGTCTGGAAGGCTAAAAAGTCTATTTGGGCAAAATATTTACCCATTTTAGTTTCAATCGTAAAGCCCCCTTTTTCGTCGGTAATGCCTCCTGTGACCAAGGAACTATCTCTTTTTGATAAGATGGTAATAGTGGCATAATCTAATGGTTGCCCAGTAGTGCCATCTATTACCTTTCCTTTAATAATTGCTTTTGGTCGTTCTCCTTGTCGTTGACCGCCTCCAGGGCGCTGAGAAAAAACAGTAGGAAGGCCTATGAATAGGCAAAGAATAGTGATTAAAAATGTCTGGTGATTTCTTATTGTCATAATAATAAGTCGGCTTAATTTATTTTTTAGTTAATAACTCCATACGATGCTATTAAACAGTCTGGTTACAAATTGTTCCACAAAATTAGGGGTAAATCCTATGAAGAATTTGTAGAAAATTTGAGGAAATTCTGATTTTATTATTTAACAGACTTGTTACCCTTTAAATTACAGCCATCTGAAAATATCTTTTTCCGTTATTTTACTTAAAAAAATGCTTCAATAGCGGGGCTATTAAAGCATTTTTTAAAGCAAAATATCCAAAAAAATCTAAATTTTATATGGCTATTTTCAAAGGGTAATAAGTCTAAACAGGAAATTTAACGATTAGACAGTGGATGCCTTCTTTAAAAACATAGTCTACTTTTAAATGATTGACTTCGCAGATTTTTTTAACAATGGCTAAGCCTAAGCCTAAGGATTGTCCACTTTGATTACTTTTTCTAAAACGCTCAAATAATTGATTGGTGGGTATTTTGGGTGGATGCCCTGGATTTTTTACGATTAACTGCTTTTTATCTAACTTAACTTTTATCCAGCCATCGGGTACATTATATCGAATCGCATTTTTTAATAAATTACTCACTAAAATATCTGCTATTGCTGCATTGATAGGAAGGATAATATTTGCTTCAACGTTACTTTCTAAGGTTAGATTTTTGAGTTCTGCAATATCTTTAAAAGTAAATACTGCTTGGTCGACTAATTTGGAGAAATCAGTCGTTTCTTTAGCCGTAAATTCATTATTCTCAATTTTGGTTAATAAAGACAAAGACTGCCCCATCCGAGATAATTTGGATAAGGCAATTTGGGCGGATTGAATTAAGGGTAATTGTGCTTCTTGTAGGTTTGGACTTTCTAATAATAGTTCTAATTTTCCTTTGGCTACCGCAATCGGCGTTTGCATTTCATGGGCGGCATTTTCAGAAAATTCCTTTAAAGAAATATAATCTAGCCTTGCTTTGTCCGTCATTTGGGTAATAAACCCATTTAATTGGTTGAATTCTTTGGTCGTCGTTTTGGAGAACGTAATCGCTTCATTGTTTTTTAAATTGAAAGCTTTTATTTTTTGTAAACTTTTTTGAAAGGGCTGAAATAACCAACTAGAAATCAGAAAACTACAAACCAATAAACTTAAACCTAATCCGAAAAATAAACGAGTCATTACACTGGTTACGCCACTAGACACATCGTCTGTTTCAAAAAAAACATCAATCATTGTAAAGCGATAGTATTCTCCATTTATGCGTTCGGTAATCGTGAGCTTTCGATGTGGCTCCAATCGTTTAAAATAAGGATGAATCGCCAAAGTATCTGAAAAAGCATTCAGGGTATCCTTCGCTTGAATGGTGGTTACTTTTACAATCTGCGTTTTTTCATTTTGAAGGGCAAATAATGGTTTCCCTTCCTGAATTGCCACTTTAAGAATATCCTTGTTGTTTCTTAAAGAATAATCTGTTTCTCGAGCGACTGATTGCATCACCGTTTTATAAGTCACGACCCCCGCTATGCTAAAAACTAGCGAGGTAATGATTAGATAGAGTAAGGTTGCTTTGGTTATTAGACGCATTATTGTCGGTTTCCAGTTGCCAGTTGGCAGTTTCCAGTTGTCGGTTACCAGTTGTGTGCAGTAACCCGCAACCGATTTAATTATTATGAAACTTATAGCCTAAGCCATAAATCGTTTTAATGTAATCATTGCCTCCAGCAGCGGTAATTTTCTTTCGTAAATTTTTGATGTGCTGGTAAACAAAATCAAAAGAATCTAAAAAGTCTACATTATCTCCCCAAAGGTGTTCGGCAATGGTTTGCTTGGTTAAGACGCGACTTTTATTGGAAATGAAAAAAAGGAGGAGTTCATATTCTTTGACGGTCAATTCTAATTGCCGTCCTTCAATATTCACTTCGTGGTTATTGGTGTCAACTGAAATTTCGTTGAATTTAATTTCCGTAAATCCTTGGAATTTTCTTCTCCGATAAATGGCTTTTAGCCGAGCATTTAATTCAGATAAATGAAAAGGTTTGGTCAAATAATCATCTGCGCCTAATTCTAATCCTTGGACTCTATCGTCTAAAGAATTCTTGGCAGAGATGATTAAAATACCCGCTTCTGACTGTTCTGCCTTTAATAAATGCAAGACATCTAAACCATTTCCATCGGGAAGCATTATATCCAATAGAATAACATCGTAGGAATAAACGTTTAGTTTAGCTACGGCTTCCTGATAATTTTCAGCGACCTCACAAATCACTTCATTCGTGGAGAGATAGGACCTAATATTATCCGCTAGTGCTTTTTCGTCTTCGATTATAAGTAACTTCATAGGAAAACAAAGATAGATAGTAATTTTGAGTAAAATTTGAAGTATCTTGCAGCGAGATTGGCAGTCATTCACAATTATTGATCATTAGCGCTTATAAAATCCGCTAAATATCACTAACTAAAATAATTTCCAATACCATTCAATAACATCTAATAACGTCCACATTGTCTTCGGCAGAAACGTTTTTACAATATCAACCACAGTTACAAAGAATGGCCTTCAATATGGTCGGTTGCATGAAAGATGCAGAAGACTTGGTGCAAGATACTTTTGAAAAATGGTTAAAAATTGACCATGCAAAAATCAAAAATGTCAAAGCTTACCTCATTCAAACGCTCAAAAATATTTGTATTAACTTTCTGAACTCTATTAGAAAAACTAGAGAAATTCATTTTAATAACCCTTTAGAAAATTTACGAAATCGCTACGAAGAAATAGATTTTCGCCCTTTTGATTTTGAACAAGATTTATCTACTGGAATTAGTGAATTGTTACAAAAATTGACTTTGCCAGAATTTAGTATGCTTATTCTAAAAGAAGGCTTTGAAATGGATTATCCGCAGTTAACGGAGATTTTCGATAAAAAGATGGAGCATTGTCGACAAATTATTAGTCGCGCTAAGAAAAAACTTAAAACACCTCAACTTCGCTTTCCTTTAAATATTGAGAAAAAAGACCAAGTTTCTAAAGAAATTTCTATCGTTTGTAAAAATGGAAATTTGCAAAATTTAATCGCTTTTTTTCAGAAAGAAGTACAATAGTAAAACGATAAAAGATGAATTCGTTTATCGCAGAAATATGGTTTGTTTACCTTATTCCTAAACCCTTTGCTCAATAAATTCAAAAATAACTTTAAAAAAACTTTCTTCAATTTGTCACACATTCTCTTTTCCCCTGTCTTACCTTAAAATTAGTAAGTAAAACTTACCGAACACACACCTGACAACTCCAAAAGGCTATCAATACTGAACTAAATCCCTAACACCTTTTTGTAAACTACTTTTTTGTAAAAAATTGATAAAATAGTAATGGAACAGGAAATTAAAAAAGATTTAAAAGACTGGGCAAAAATTATCAGTCAATATAAGCAACCAAATAATACCAAAGCAATTATACAGTTAGTCAATTCTTTCGGGCCTTTTATTGGCTTATGGATTTTGATGTACTTTTCTTTGTCTTGGTCTTATTTCTTGACACTAGGATTGAGCATCCTTAATGCTTTTTTTCTAGTCCGAATTTTTATTATTCAGCATGATTGCGGTCACCAATCCTTTTTCCAAAAACGAAAATGGAATAATCGAGTTGGCTTATTCTGTAGTTTGTTTAGTGCCATGCCTTATAAATATTGGGCAAAAGTACACAGCCACCACCACGGGCATACGGGGCAATTAGAGGAAAGAGATTTTGGAGATATTAATTTTCTAACGGTAGAAGAATATTATAATTTATCTACCCCAAGAAAAATATCTTATCGGATTTTTAGAAATCCAATCATGTTATTTTTTGTGGTCCCGATGATTTATCTAGTTTTTTCAATGCGTTTTCCTTTTTTAGGACGGGGCAGAAAAGGCTGGGATAGAATACATAAAGCGATGACCGTCAATAATTTGATTTTTACCGCTCTATTTATTGGTTGTGGCTTCTTATTTGGTTGGCAAAATTTCTTGATGGTACATTTACCCATTGTTTATTTCTTTGGGGTTATTTCCTTTTGGTTCTTCTATGTCCAACATCAGCATGAAGATACCTACCAGCGTTGGAAAGAAAATTGGGATTATTTATTAGCAGCAATTAAAGGCGCTTCTTATTATAAATTGCCAGGATTTATGCATTGGTTAACTGGGAATATCGGGTATCACCATATTCATCATTTAAGCTCCCAAATCCCTAATTATAATTTAGCGAAATGTGCGAAGGAAAACCCTGTTTTGCAAAAATATGTCACCACACTAACATTTAGGCAAAGCTTAAAGACCATTTTTAATAAATTATGGGACGAAGAAAGTGGCCGAATGATTTCTTTTAGTGAATACGCAGAAATCAAGAAGGTAAGAAATTTTAGAAGAGAAGCGGCATAGTTTTAATCAGTTGCCAGTTGCCAGTTACCCGTTTGGACTAACAGGCAACTGGTAACTCGCAACTGGCAACTGGCATCAGCCAAATATTTTAACCATTAAACCAACACTTAAATTCAGGCCTTTATTTTTTATTTCTCGATTGGCATCTTCACTAATGTTACTCACGCCAAATAAGTAACGCACATCTCCAAAAACGCCAATACTTCCCAAATTTATGCCAATTCCGCCACCTGCATTGACGCCTAAATCAAAGCGTTTGAGCCCATTCTCCCCACCAAAGTTAATAGCTACTGTTTGTCCACCTACGGTCGTTTCTTCTCCATTGAGCGCCAAACCAAAAGAAGGGCCGCCTAATAAATTAATGTTTAATAAGTCGGTATTGATTAATTTTATTTTTAACAAGAATGGAATATCTAAGTAATTAACATTCGTTTTTAATCCAATAATCGATGTGTTTAGTTCACTGCCTTTCTGAAGAAAAATAGCTTCGGGTTGAATGAAAATATTATCGGTGATGCCTATTTCCACTACCGCTCCAAGGGTGAAACCATTTACACTTGATTGAGGAATCGTGGTGCCTTGGTCTTTAATCGAAAATTCGGCTACATTGACGCCGCCCTTGAGCCCAAAAGAGACTTGGGCATAAGTGGGTAGCGCAAAACAAAAAAGCCCAATGGCTAGGATAAAAGATTTAACTACGGATGTCATACAATGAATTTTAAATTAAAAAAGGGGGTTTGGAAAATGATGGACGATGAACGATGAATTTTAAAACATTACTACTCAATGAATATTTTTCATAAAACGGAACATTCATTTTTTACTTTTCTTATAACGACTTTAGTAGTCTTACTTATTTTATCTTACAAATATTATT
>CALFWI010000219.1 GCA_937928615.1 uncultured Saprospiraceae bacterium
CACCAACCTGTTCGATTACCATCGGCTGCATTATACCAAGGTAGATAATGGGCAAATACTTTTTTAGTTCTGGCTATTTGATTTAGTGTTGGAGCTTCGTCATTCATTGCATCTGTTTGGGTATAAGTATAGGTTTTGACAATTGCTCCATCCTCATTGATTTTTAATAAAGTCGTACTATTAGCAAGAACAGTTGCGGTTACTTCTTGTGCCATACCTCCAGCTACATTAATCTTTAAATCTTCTGCACCACTAACCGTTGAATTATCCAATCGAATTCTAGCATTAAAAGCGGCTGTTTGGTCATAATTTAAAATCAATACATTCCATTGCCCCGTGGTATCTTTTGCGGCAAACGCTTTGATACTATCTTGGTTATCCGTAGCAGTATAGGCGACTCCATTCATCTCCCTAGCACAGAGTTGAAAATGATAATAAATCGGTTTTAATTTGCCTGTCGTATGAGAGATGTAGCCATTATCTGTAATACTGCCATCACTTCCTTCGATAGCTGACCAAAAATTCATAAACTGCGCATTTTGTAAGATACCAGTCTGCATCATTTCTGCCCACCATTGTCCTGCAATAAAACTATTTGACCCAATACCGTCGGGTTCATTGGTTAATGGGTTTGTGGTATTAATGTTAATTTCTGTAAGCCCATATTGTAAATTGTTATTTCTGGAATGTGTACTATTCGCTATTGCAATTAATGCCTGCAAATCATTCGTTACAGATATAAAAGCATTAGGGGATTCCACAATCAGCGCTCTAGTTTGGTTCGTTCCATAACGACTAAAAGGATAGCGGTGAAAACTAAAATAGTCAATGTAATCGTGTGTCCCATTATTGCCTGAAATATCATCTGCTCCCCCAGGTTTGATTAATTCGTTAATCCAAACATCATAATACCAAGCCAATTCTCCTGCAATTGTTTTAATCGTCGGGTCAACTGTTTTCATTGCAATCGAAAATGCTCGAACACTAGCCGCATATTCTGTTCGACCGTAAACATTACCATCAAAACCATAATCATCATTATCATAAACGTGATTCGGTTCGTTCCCAATTGACCAGTATTTGACGTTTTTGCTATTGGTCATATTTACAAATTGTACGACCCTCGCCGCATGCATAGCTGTAGAATCTCCTCCCCAAACAGGTACTTGCAGGATAGGCTCTGCACCGATTGCTCTAATACTATCTATTAGGTTAAGTAGTTGATAATCTGTATAAAAATATTTATCGGCACCAATGCCACCAATGCGAATAATTTGAGCTTTAGAGTCCCCAATTTCTTGCCATTTTGTATTCAATTTACCATAGTATTTTCTTACACCAGAACTATCGGGCATCCATGCATTGATACCATAATAATTGGTAGGAATAGTAGTTTGAGCAGTTATCGAATGAAAGGTAAATATAAGAGTAGTCATAGCAATGAATAGGCTAAATAGCTTATGATTCATAACGTGATTTTGTAGTTTAATGTGTTTATGCTTGAATTCTTTAGTAAGTACTAAATGCTTGGAATGATTTTATGGATTTATCTACAAAGAAAAGGAAAAACGATAGATAAATAAATACCTAGGTAGGATTACTGCTCAGTTAGGTCTGATTACAAAAAATTAAGCGCTTCCTAAACGTTAAATTTAAGGAGCGCTTTTCAGGAAGTATTTCACTTCCATATATTTTTGATGAACTGAAGTTCATCTATACTTTTAGCATTAAATTAATTAACTCGAAAACTCGTCTTTCCCAAAAGACCATCTTTAGCATAAATATAAACCGAATAATAGCCCTCTTTTAATTTACTCAAGACTTCAAAATTAAATCTTAACCGTTGACTGTCTTCCAATTCTAAATGCCTCGATTGAGAAATTTTAATAGATGCGCTATTATTCCCAATATTAATTGCCGTAGGTTCTACTTCATTTGTTAAGAGTTCATTTTTTTCATTCTTCACAACTAGGTATAAATCCTGTTCATTTTGATATTTTTTAGGTATTTCCTTTAAATCAAAACTAACTTTAATATTCTTCACTCGCTTGGCTTTAGAAGTAGCCTTTCCATTGCGCATTTCTAATTCTACTCTAAAAGCAGTCGCTCGAAATTCTTGTAAATAAATCTCTTTAGGTTTTAAATTAGCCCTAATCTTCTGTACTCTATTTTTAATTTCCAATTCTTTAGCCCTCTCTTGTGCAACTTTATATTCGGCTAGAAGTGCTTGAAAAGCCAAGGTCTTATCGGCAGAATTATTCATAATTCCCTCAAAAGTAGCTCGGTCAATACCTGCCTCTTCTAAGAGTATATCATTGACCGTCGCCGTCTCTTTAATATTTATCTCTAAATCCGTTTTAGTTTGAAATAATTGCTGTATCGTTTCTTTTAAAGAAAGCGTCGTGTTATTATAATCTGTTTTAAGCGCTTGGAAATTTTGTTCTTCTTTAACTAATTGAGCAGTCTTATCGTTTAATAATTCTTGTAAAACTTTTTTTTCCTCTGTTACTTTTTCATAAGACGTCACTAGTTCATTGACTTCTTTAGTTAAATTTTCTTTTAATTCATCCAGTTCTTTGACCTGCCCAGATAATTGTTGATTTTCAGTTAATATATCTTTCTTTTCTGCTGAAAGTTGAAATCCCCAATTTGTTAAAAATAAAGTACTTAATGCAAATACAATAGTCGTTAAAATGAAAGTGTTTAGTTTACTCATGTCTGTGTATTATTTGATAAATGGTAAATAGCTAATATTGTTAAAGGCTATAATAAGTTTACAGCACGACTTATAGCAATCCAATATTATTTCATAAGTATTTTGACTTACAAAATCAGTATAAGTGTTAGTATAAATAAAATTAGATGGGAAGGAGGGAAAGATAGGTTATCTCTGAACCTTAAAGATAATTAAAAGAGTTGAAACAACCTAAAAATCAATTAATTTCTAAAAGAAAAAATTAAAAAACACCGATATATTATTGTTGTTGAGCATACCAAGCCAATCCTAACACCACTGCAACTATCCACCATCGATAAGCCAACCATAAAATCCAAATATAGACGGAAATCAATTCAAAAATATTCATGGCAAACCATTCGGTATTGCCCGATTTATAAAAATCATTATTAACAGATTGTAAGCGTCTTTTAGGGTCTTTAGAAATACCAATTTTAATGTGCATTTGCATCCATTTAAATCTAAAAACACTTTTGGTTAAACGAAATCTAGATTTATCAAAATGGCGATGGAGTCGCTTTTCAATTTTGGCCGCATCCCACATCTTTCGCTTTAAGATGATTTTAGCTTCTGATTTAGCGCAGCGACGGAAAAGGTAGATGTATTTGAATTCTTTTAACAGGGTGATAGGTTTTTAAGGATTATCAGGAGATAATTTTAAGCAGCTTTTTTCTCTACAGACGGAATAGGTATTTGATAATTTTCTTCTAGCATTTCATAAAGATTCTTAATGTATTGCTTTTTAAGATGTTCGTATTGGCGAACTCCTAAAGTATCTTTATCCTCTTTACACATATTTAGCATACTATTAATCTTATCAATTAACTCTAATTGGTGTGCTACCCTTTCTAATCTTGATATTTCTTTATTTTTCATAATTCTACTTTTCAAACATTATCTTCAAAAACCCCTTATTCCTAGTTTTACCTCTAGTCGAGCCGTATAAATCTCGCCATTCTTTTTTGAAATGAATGGTTTTAGCAAATTTTATGTGACTTTCCGGATAATCTCTTACAAGATACGAATCTATTCCTTCATCTTCCAATGAAAAGGTCCAGAATTTATCTAAAACTTTATCACCTCGCTTTTCATAAACTTCATAATCCAAAAAAGTCACCAAATCAATATCCTTTGGATTTTCCTTTTGTGTTACAAAACTGCCATTTATCCATTGTTCAAAAAAAGGAAATACTTCATCTTGAAAACGATAGATGTACTGTAAATAGTTTTCAAATAAACGTTTTCTAGTTTTTGAATTTGGAAAAGCCGTTACAAAATAAGCCTCAAAAGTAGTCAAGTCAACTTCTATAACTTCATAAGGTGTGAGATTTCCATATTCATCAAAGTTTAATTGGGTAGTTAACATAGTTCTTTGTTTTCTCTAAATTTTGCCCAAATTACAAATTATTGTTTTAATAATTAAATTTAAAACACTTTTTGATTATTAAAAATAAGCACTTATATTTTTTTTCTACCTGCTAAATGCGATAAAAAAAAGACAATTTTCTATATTCACGCTTTATTATTAATCAGACAAATCGAAAAACATAAAATATGTCCGATAAAAACCTGCAAGAATATTGGCAAAGAAATTTGCGCTTACTCGCTGTTTTACTCGCCGTTTGGTTCATCGTTTCTTATGGCTGCGGCATTATCTTCGCCGATTACCTCAATCAATTTAGATTAGGTGGTTATAAATTGGGCTTTTGGTTTGCTCAACAAGGGGCGATTTATGTCTTTATCATTATCATCTTTGTTTATGTGAATCGCATGAATAAATTGGATAAGGAATTTGGCGTCGACGAGGAGTAGTTTGGTGATTGGTGACTAGTGATTGGTGATTAGTTGGCATTGGAGTCATTTAAAACCTTAGTAGTAAATTAAAAACTAGGAATTATAGAAGTGATTGGTGAATTGTGATTGGTGACTAGTTGTGCCTATTATTAACCTAAAATCAACATGAAAGTAATGAATCACAAAAGTTTTACAGACCTAGACGTTTACAAAGAATGTAGGAAATATAGAAAGGAAATTGCGGCAATCGTAAAGGAATATTTTCCGAAGAAAGAACAATATTTACTAAGTTCACAAATTCTGGATGCTGCTCGGTCAGTTACCGCAAATATAGCAGAAGGACATGGGCGTTTTTATTACCAAGACAATATCAAATTTTGTAGAAATGCCAGAGGTTCACTCGAAGAAACATTAGAACATTTAATCACAGCGTACGACGAAAAATATATTGATGCAACATTATTGAAAAAAGAAAAAGCGTAATACGAAATTTGCTTAAAATTAATCAATGGATACATCCGATATTTAAGAAATTCAAAACGAGGAAAGGCTGATGATGAGTCATAAGTTTGCAATAAGTCAAACCAATCACCAGTAACAAATCACTAAAAATATTCAAAACGAAAAGATAAGTGATGAAAATTGAGTCAGCATTAAGCCAACCAATCACCAATCACCAATCACAAATCACCAAAACAATGGGCGTAAAAGAATGGACGTATATAATAGTAGGCATCACATTTGCCATTTATGTTGGCGTTGCTATTTGGGCAAGAGCAGGTTCTACTTCTGAATTTTATGTAGCAGGTGGAGGTATTTCTCCATTTGTGAATGGAATGGCAACGGCAGCCGATTGGATGTCTGCGGCTTCCTTTTTATCAATGGCTGGCTTGATTTCCTTTATGGGTTATCAAGGCTCGCAATATTTACTGGGCTGGACAGGCGGCTATGTATTATTAGCCTTACTGCTCGCCCCTTATCTGAGGAAGTTCGGAAAGTTTACCGTCCCTGATTTTATTGGGGAACGCTATTATTCGCAGACCGCTCGATTAGTGGCGGCTATCTGTGCCTTATTTATCTCCTTTACCTACGTAGTTGGGCAAATGAAAGGCGTTGGCGTGGCTTTCTCTCGATTTTTAGAGGTCGATTTTGAAACGGGTATTTTGATAGGTATTGTCATTGTGATGTTTTATGCGGTATTGGGCGGCATGAAAGGAATTACTTATACACAAGTAGCACAGTATTGTGTGTTGATTGTGGCTTATTTAGTCCCTGCTATTTTCATTTCTATTTTAATGGTTGGAAATCCTATTCCTCAAATTGGTTTGGGAGGGACTTTATCTGATGGAACTTATCTCTTAGACAAACTAGATATGTTGTCAACCGACCTCGGTTTTGATGAATATACCACCTCGAATACAGGCAAAGTCAATCTATTCTTTGTAACGGCTGCTTTGATGTTTGGAACAGCAGGATTGCCGCACGTTATCGTTCGTTTTTTTACGGTAAAAAAAGTAGCGGATGCTAGAAAATCTGCGGGTTATGCCTTGGTCTTAATTGCTATTTTATATACGACTGCACCAGCAATTGCAGCTTTTGCCAAAACTAATTTATTGAATACCATCAATAATCAACCATATTCTAGTATGCCAAGTTGGTTTGGTAAATGGGAAGAAACAGGTTTACTAAAATTTGAAGATAAAAATGGAGATGGAAAAATTCAATATTATAATGATAAAAATCAAGCTTACGTTGCTTCTACTGCGACACCGAGTGGTTGGAAGGGGAATGAATTAATGATTGATAATGACATTATGGTATTGGCAAATCCAGAAATAGCGAAGTTGCCAGCGTGGGTTATTGCTTTGGTAGTTGCAGGTGGTTTGGCTTCTGCTTTATCGACCGCAGCAGGTTTATTATTAGTTATTTCTTCTTCTATTTCTCACGATATTTTAAAGAAATGGTTAAAGCCAGATATTACGGAAAAAGGCGAATTGCGTGCAGCTAGAATTACTATCGCTGTAGCAGTCGTCATTGCAGGCTACTTTGGGATGAATCCGCCCGGTTTTGTCGCACAAGTCGTCGCCTGGGCATTTGGATTAGCAGCCGCCTCTTTCTTTCCCGCTATTATTTTAGGCATCTTTTATAAGCGAATGAATATGGAAGGCGCCATTGCAGGAATGGTGACAGGCTTAGTTTTTACAGGTGCGTATATCTGGTTTTTCAAATATGGCGGCGGTCGTCCAGAACAATATATTTTCGGTATTACGCCAGAAGGCATTGGTACTTTAGGAATGATTTTGAATGCGATTGTCGCTTTAGTCGTTTGTAGTATGACGCCTCCACCTCCTGCGGAAGTGCAAGCGATTGTAGAAAATATTCGGATTCCTCGTGGGGCTGGTGCTGCTACGGGACACTAGACTACAAGATGACATGATTTTTCAGGATTAACAGGATAGGGCAGCAATTGTAATTGTTGCCCTATTTTAAAATAATAACCTTATTAAAATGGCTACTAAAGCACAAAAAGAAGCTATCAGTAAACAATTTGAACCTGTTATTGAGGTCTTGAAGAAAAGATTAGCACCTATTCCAGAACCGCAACGATTTAGTCATTGCATAGATATATCTGGAAGTTGGCGAGGTAATTACTTTTACATCAAACAAAAGTTTAAAACATGT
>CALFWI010000220.1 GCA_937928615.1 uncultured Saprospiraceae bacterium
AAGATTCCAAAGGGTTTATTTTGATTGTATTCCACATAGCCATCAAAGGAACGTTCATTATTATTATTCAAAAAACCTAAATCATTGGGATCGTAGTCATCACTTTCCTGGTTGTAGAAAAGACCAGCGGCTATTTTACCATTTGTTTTTCTAACACCAATAGACATTTTATGTCCTAGTTCAGTTCTATCTGTATAATATTTCTGACTTAAAGCACCTCTTGCTCTAATACTATAAGAATTCGCTTTATTCTTTAATTCAAATTCTCCACCAGTCACATTGGCTTCATAAGCATCTCCAAACCGAGTCACATTGGTATTAATCAGTGTGGCGTAAGAATTGTTTTTTAGGTTTTGGTCAAAAACAGTCACATTATAATTGGTTAAGGGACTGGTTTCAAACGAACGTTCTTCTCCAGTTTCCATATCCCGAATGGTAGCATGCGTACTAGCAGAAACGGCATTGAAAACACCAATTCCGAGTCCTTTAGTAGTTCTACCAGATACTTTAGTGGCATTGATTAATTGAGTTTGGGCAGGATTATTAATAATTTCTTCCGTTTCTCCTAATTGTCCTTCTACTTCCCAAAAATCAAGCGGACGCCCACCTACTCGTCTAGAATAAAAGAGGCCACCTTTATTAAATAACTCCAAACCCTCGGTGAAAAATTGCCGATTTTCATCAAATTGCACTTCAAAAGGCGATAAATTCAATATTTGATTATCCGACCGAGCTTGCCCAAAATCTGGAATCAAAGTCATATCTAACGTAAAAGCATCATTAATGCCATATTTAACATCCATTCCTGCATTAAAAGAACGGCCCCAAGACGTACTAGGACTGGCACTTTTATCTTTATAATTTTCGCCATAAACCGCTACAAACGGGGTAGCGGATAATCGGAAAGGCGATTTGATATTAGAAATATTAGAAATTTGCCCGAATTGGTTTAAAAAACCATTTTGATTAGGGTCAATCGTACTCCAAAAACTTTTCTCTTGGTAACGTTGAATCAGTCGCCCAAAATTAAGCCCCCAGACTTGTTCTTCTTGATTGGGAAATCGAATAGCAGAATAAGGAATTCGCATTTCAACGACCCAACCTTCCGCATTTTTTTTGACCGAACTTTTCCAAACCGCATCCCAATTTTCATCTTCTCCAAAAACAGAATATTTCGCATCAAATTGCGCACCCGCTGCGGTTACAATAAAACTAACGCCATTGATACCACCTTTATAAGGGTCAATAAAAATACCAAACCAGTCACTATTGCCAATTTCATCTCTTTGCGTGACTTGTTGTAAAATACTATCTGGAGCGGGGTCGTACATCATGGCCCCTACATATAAAGCAGAATTATCGTACATCACTTTAATTTCGGTACGGTGGGTCGGTTTGCCCCCTGCAACAGGTTGTAATTGAACCAAGTCCGTTGCATTAGGCGCATTTTGCCAATCTATTTCGGTGAGTTCGCCATCAATTTTAGGCACTGTTTCAGTTCGGTAAGCTTTTGTTTGTTTCTTGTTTAAATCTAATTGCTGAGCAGTAGCCGTAAGTGTCAGGGCTACTATTGCACAAAGGCAAAGTAAAAATTTTTGCATCGGGTGATCTCTTTTTGCAGTTTCAACAGTCGGAAAATAGAATGGGTAGTGTTGAAACCTTATTGATGAATCAGAATTCTTATATTAACTTTAAGCGTATTTGATTGGAAAGACAGAAGTCTTTCATTTTAGTTGCAGCCTATTTGTTTTTTTTATAATTATCTCAAGTTACGGATAATGGTTATATGGCTAAATTGTTATATTGTCGAGGGGGCAATAGCATCAAAATCAGTTATTTTAAGCCCCAAAAAAACAATATAGCCAAAAAACAATATAGCCATTTTTAATGCTCCGCAACTTAGATTAATTATCTCAATTTATGGATATCTTGAATTATAATATTCTTTTATTATTACGGTGTTTGAACAACCCTGAATTCTAATTTTTTAGCCTTATTTCTCTAATCTCTGCTCTCTAATCTCTGCTCTCTAATCTCGATTCTTCCAAACCTAAGCCAATAAGCCGTTTTCAAAAAGAAAATCGAAAATCAACTGATCTACAGGAGATATTTTATCTCTATCTGCATTGGTTAACCAAATAATTTCTGCAATTTCTGCGGCGGCCTCAATAGTTCCTTTATATTCAGCAGTATAGCATTGCATCAAAACCTGAATCCCTACTGCATGACTATCTGCTTGTGCTTGGAAGTTGCCTACAAAAGCAATCGTAGAAGGGATTAAATCTATCGTTAATTCCTCTCTGATTTCTCTAATTAAAGCAGTTTCATCACTTTCCCCTGCTTCTCGTTTTCCACCAGGGATATAAAATTTAGTTTTTCCTTTGCTACGAGTACTTAAAATTTTTTGGTCTTTAATATGAATCCAAGCGAGTTTGTCAATGGTGCTCATGGAGAGTACTTTTAAAATTTAAAATGGTTACAAAAAAATTAGGATGGATTGCAAAAATAGTGTTTACTTTAGAAAAAAATAAAATGTATTAAAGCTAAAAACATGAATCAAAAAAAACTATATTTCCTTTGCCTCTTTTTTTTACCAATTTTTACTTTTGCTCAAACGAGTAAGGTGTATGACAACCTCTCGATGACCAGCAAAATACTCGATATGGAACGGAAATATGCGGTCTATTTACCACCAAATTATGATAGTTCAGAACGATCATATCCTGTTTTATATTTATTACACGGTGCAGGAGATGACCAAACAGGCTGGATACAATTCGGAGAAATTCAGCATATTTTAGATAAGGCAATTAA
>CALFWI010000221.1 GCA_937928615.1 uncultured Saprospiraceae bacterium
AGGGCAATCTATGTCTCATCCTGCTTTAGCGCCCAATGATGAATTTGCTGATTTTGAAATCTATGGCTATACTTTTTCTAGTGGTATTCCTCCAGCTAGTCAACCAAATGGCAGCTATGTGCGACAAGCATTGAAAAATGGCTTAGCATTATAAAAGAAATTAGGCACAAATCCTTTTAAATTTGGCTTGATTGGTAGTTCTGATGGACATAATTCTGGAAGTTCTATCGAAGAAAATAATCATTTTGGCAAACTAGGTAATCGAGATGCGACGCCTGAAATTAGAATAGGAAAAGACGAAGCATTTATTCGAGTAAAATACTTTTCTGCGGCAGGAGTTGCAGGTGTTTGGGCCAAAGAAAATACCAGAGATGCTATTTATGATGCGTTGCAACGAAAAGAAACATTTGCGACTTCTGGTCCACGAATAAAAGTTCGTTTTTTTGGTGGGTATTACTTCAATAATACGGCTATGGATGGCGACAATTGGTTAACCGACGCTTATGCGAATGGCGTAACGATGGGAAGTGATTTAACAGCAGGGCCTCGACCATTAAATAGCACGCCTTCTTTTTTAATCCATGCCATCAAAGATGCAGAAGGCGCTAATTTAGATAGAGTGCAAGTCGTCAAAGGTTACTTGGATGGGGATGGCAATGCGGTCGAAAAAATATTTGAGGTGGCTTGGGCAGGAGATAGAACAATAGGTACAGATGGAAAATTACCCGCTATTGGCAATACGGTAGATATAAAAAATGCGACTTATACAAATACTATTGGTGCCGTTGAATTTAAAACGATTTGGGTAGACCCTGAATTTGATGCCACACAATCCGCTTTTTATTATTTAAGAGTCTTAGAAATTCCAACACCGAGATGGAGTACTTTTGATGCCCACACTTTAGGTCGAACCCCTCCAGGAGATGTGGCAGCAACGATTCAGGAACGTGCTTGGAGTTCGCCTATTTGGTACTCCCCAGAGGGAGAAGCGAGAAGCGAGACCGAAAATTAAAATTTTCTGTCAGACCATTTCATTGTCAGAAACTAGACCGTTATTTTCGATAACTGTCAGCAGTCAGACTTACCCAATCTGACTGCTGACAGTTTATGTAATAAACGGTCTCACTTCTGACTGCTCAAAAAAAGAAGTTCATGCAAAAAATATTAAAAGAACCACTTTTTCATTTTTTACTAATCGGTGGCGGCTTATTCTTTTTATATAGTTTCCTCAATCCGAGTGCAGAACAACTCGACAATAATATTATTCGCATTGAGGAAAGTGATGTCACAAGATTGGTGAAAGCTTACCAACAAAATTGGAATGCTCCACCTGATAGTGCGACCTTAAAAAGTCTATTAAAAGAAGAAATAAAAGCGGAAGTATTTTATAGAGAAGCTTTGCGGATGCAACTCGACCATAATGACGAGATTATTCGCCGTCGCTTGAAGCAGAAGTATGAATTCTTGGTCAAAGATTTGGCGGATAGTCAGCAACCTAGTGCAGCAGCGTTACAAACTTTTTATGAAGCAAATGGCAACTTGTATAAAGAACGAGTCAAGTATTCTTTTTCCCAAATTTATTTTAGTCCAGATAAACGAAAAAAACCTTTGGAAGATGCGCAGGTTGTTTTAGCTCAATTGAAAAACAGTCCAGCAACAACGATTGATAATAAAAAAATAGGGGATAATTTTCATTTACAAAATTACTTCGCAGAACGAGATTATAACGATGTTCGGCAGTTGTTTGGGCAAGATTTTTCGAAGGCTGTTTTCGCTAATAAAACAACAGGTTGGACGGCACCGATTCGTTCTGGTTATGGTATTCATTTAGTGAATATTACGGCTATTCAAGCAGCATCCGTTCGATCATTTAGCCAAGTCAAAGAAAAAGTAGAAGCAGATTGGAAAATTAGCCAACAGCAGTTGTATAATGAACAATTGTATAAAAATTTATTAGAAAAATATGAGGTGGAATATGACCTTGAAAAATGGGGAAAAGAATGATGGCTAAATTGTTTGATGGTTTGATGGTTAAGGTAGCCGCCCAATTTATTCCGATTAAAATACGGAACAAGTTTTGGCTGGTTGAAATACTATTTAGAATTTTCATTCTACCAGTCGTCTGGAGACGACGAGATAGTCGTTTCAAGTCTGGAGACTTAAAACATCGGATTGCTTTAATTGATGAATTACTAAGGGGCATCGCCCCGACCCTGTCTGTAGGGGCAAAGTTGCCTTCCTCTTTTTGTAAGGAGCATCGCTCCGAACCCGTCTGTTATACGGTGTCTAGGCTACGCCCTTTTAAGCAACCCCTAGTGATTCCGAAGCTACAGACGATGACAGCACTAAAGCGCTTTTCAAAAGGATATAAGCTAAACACCATAGCATTCTCTATTTTCTTCTTTTTACTACCATTATTAACCTTCGCCCACGAAATCCGCCCTGCCTATCTAGAAATCAAACAAACCACCGAAACGACTTACGAAGTCCTCTGGAAAATTCCCTTATTAGGCAATAAAGCCCCTAAAATAGACCCGATTTTACCAGATAATTTTACCCTAGAACAAATAGACGACGAATTTTTACCTGATTCGTATATCCGCAGATATAAAGGTAATTACCCAACAGCATTAAACGGACAGAAAATTAGCATCAAAGGTTTAGATTTAACCTTAGTCGATGTCTTGGTGCAAATCAATTTACTAGACGAAAGTTCCTATACCCTATTATTACAACCTGACAAAGCAGCAGCTGTCATTCCCAAAGAACCGAATAAATGGGAAGTCATTCAGCTCTATATCTTATTGGGTATTGAACATATTTTAATTGGCATTGACCACCTGCTTTTTGTCTTGGGCTTATTATTACTAGTCAAAGGCATTAAACCATTGATTCAAACCATCACGGCATTTACGGTAGCGCATAGTATTACTTTAGGGGCTGCAACTTTTGACCTATTAAGCGTACCACAAGCCCCCGTCGAAGCCGTCATTGCTTTAAGTATTGTCTTTTTAGCCAAAGAATACATTGCGGTAAAAGAAGGAAAAGAGAGTTTGACTGCCAAATACCCTTGGATAGTCGCTTTTACATTTGGTTTATTACACGGTTTTGGATTTGCAGGCGCATTGAGTGAGATAGGCTTTCCTCAGAAAGAAGTGCCTTTAGCTTTATTGACCTTTAATATTGGCGTAGAATTAGGCCAATTGATTTTTATTGGAATAGTCGGTTTATTATGGATGGTTTTGAAAAAAATAAACCTTCCGCAACCTAATTGGTCATGGAAGGTTCTCCCATACAGTATGGGCATTATTGCCAGTTTTTGGCTAGTAGAACGAGTGGTCGCTTTTTGGTAATCAGAAACGAATTCATCGTTTATCATTCATCGTTCTCTTAGGCTTTCCCAACTTCTGGCATTTTACAAACTTCATCTGCCGTCTTTCCACATACCGTACAATCCCCAAAATTATTTTTTACCATTGGGTTATTGGTCGCACAAGTCCCTCTAAATTCCTGCCCCGTAACAATCTTTCGAATGTTAATCATCATAAAAGACAAACCAAAAACAAAAAAGACAATACCAAAAATATATAAGAATTCCATAATTTTTATTTTTAGAAGTATGAAAGTAAATGTTCCTTAATAGAACGCTTTAGCGCTTAAATCGTTTAAATTTGTAACTTATCAACAAAGATACAATCTTATGGCATAAATTGCCCTAAGGTAAAATCTTGTTAATTCTGCAAAATCCTGTCATCTTGTAATTATGAAAGAGAAATTAGCTGCTTTTGAACGCCTCCTAACCATCATGGATGAGTTAAGAGAAAAATGCCCTTGGGATAGAAAACAAACTTTTGAAAGTCTTAGAAATCTAACCATCGAAGAAACCTACGAATTAGCAGACGCTATTTTAGATAAAGACATCAAAGGCATCAAAGAAGAATTGGGAGACTTGATGTTACATATGGTTTTTTATGCCAAAATAGCAGAAGAAAAAAATGCTTTTAACATCGCAGACGCCATGAATGAAGTCTGTGAAAAATTGATTAATCGGCATCCACATATTTATGGAGATGTAGTAGCAGACGATGAAGAAACGGTCAAGAAGAATTGGGAGCAGTTAAAATTGCAAGAGGGTAAAAAATCTGTTTTAGGTGGCGTCCCTAAATCCTTACCTGCAATGGTCAAGGCTTATCGGATGCAAGAAAAGACCGCCCAAGTTGGGTTTGAATGGGACAATGCCGAGCAGGTTTGGGAAAAAGTAGAAGAGGAAATAGCAGAATTTAAAGAGACGCTTTTAAACGAAGAAAGTCAAGCAAGGCGAGAAGAAGAATTTGGCGACATCTTGTTTTCCATGATTAATTACGCTCGTTTTCAAAATATTGACCCAGAAACAGCTTTGGAACGAATTAATCGAAAATTTAAAAAACGTTTTGAGTATATTGAAGCAAATGCGCCTAAAAGCATGGAGGAAATGTCTTTGGAAGAAATGGATGCGCTCTGGAATGAGGCGAAGACTTTGTAATTTTCAATTTTCAATTTATAATTTTCAATTTTCAAAAATGGGAAAAACTAAGACTATCACAGGTATTGTCGTTTACAAAAATATTGGTACTGGCTTTTGGGGGATTGAAGGCTTGAATGGGGAGGAATGGTTGCCTGTTAATTTGCCGAAGAAGCTGGAACGGGAAGGGCAGCGGGTGACGCTTCGGGTTCGGTTTTTGGATGGGGAGAGTATTTTTATGTGGGGGGAGATGGTGGAGGTTATATAAAAATGAAGTAATTTTTGTTTTATATTATTAAGTAATATGGAAGATAGTTGTTTAAATTTAACTTTCTTTATGCAGTATCTTTGTATAATTAATTCTATTTATTCAAAAAGTTAAATTTTAAAATTAATACTATGAAGATTTTAGCAAAGAAGTATAGTGTAGCAAGTATATTAGAGCAATCAAGGACAATGTTTCGGCGAAGTAATACTATGTTAGGTTTTATTATTAGAGTTCAAAAATTAGATACTCCAAGCTTATATAATATTCCAGCAGGTGGTGAACAGGTAAATAGAGTACATGATGTTGAAATGTATCCTATTTACCTTACAGCTAATTACTCAAATTTAGTTCCTGCTATAGGGCGCATTTCACAAAATATAAATGTAAGATTGAACAATCCTGGACCAGGTCTGAGACATGAAGGGTTTGTGTTAATAAATGATGATACTCAATTCGAAATGCAACCAATTCCAGCCGCTAGGCAAACCACAGGGACTTTTGATACAAGTGGACTAGAGTTTTATAAAGAGAGAAAAGGTAAATTTCATTTTTCTTTTATTTATTGGTCGGAAATAGAAGCAATCTTGGAACTTTCAGACTACATCTATTTGTCTGGTTCGCAAATTAATTTTGGTGACCCTGTAACTTCTAGGCAAGTATTTGCACCAAGTTTTACAATAAAACTTGAAGGCGATTTAAATAATAATCTAGGAATAAGGATAGATGGTAATTTTCCTCAAATGGTTATATCAATTCCTTGCCCACCTTATTGGAGACCAATAGGAAGAATAATTAACATTCTGAGAAATAATAATAATTTCTCTATAAAAAGAAGTCAATATCAACAGCTTTATGAGATTTTTGAAAATCAATTGGACGAGTATTTTAGAAAGATTATCACAAAGAAATAATTCTGATTTTTTTAGCTATTGAATTTTTTTTTAATTA
>CALFWI010000222.1 GCA_937928615.1 uncultured Saprospiraceae bacterium
AGTTGCTTCCATCAGCGTTGGTAATAAATCCATGGCACTGACCATATTATTGGAAACTACGTTTTGTTGATAGCTATCTTTCCAAGAAACTAACATGGGGATTCGCAAACCACCATCATACATCGTATATTTTCCACCTGCAAATGGACCATTATCAGCATAAATTTGCGTAGACCCTCCATTATCTCCTACATATACAATGATGGTATTTTCCAATTGATTGGTAGCCGTCAAATACCCCATTACTCGGCCTATCTCCTTATCTAGATAATATAATTGCCCTAAATAATGTGCCCGACCTTCGGGGTTATTAGGCTTTCTACCCCGTTCGTACCATTCATAGTAAGTTTCTTTGGTAGGGTCCCAATCTGCCATTCCTTTTAAGTTGTGTTTATCTAAATATGCTTGTGGTAGTTGATGCGTAAAATTATGCACCGCGTTAAAGGAAAGTGTGAGAAAATAAGGTTGTTGCTGAGTTTGCTGCTGCTTTATAAATTCAATGGCTGCTGCACTTAATAATTCGGTAGCAAAGCCCGTTGCTTGTGCTCGCTTATCCTGACGGAAAAAACTTTCCATCTTAAAACTTTGCTTAGGTTGAGGCGCATTTTCCATTAATTGTCTAAAAGCAGCCTCTTTTTCGCTATCGTGAATTAGATAATGTTTTCGACCACCATTAAATCCAAATAACGCTTGAAAACCATGATTCAAGGGGAAGCTTCGATGTCCCGTATCAGCGTCTTTGCTGCCAAAATGAAATTTACCAATCATCCCTGTAGCATATCCTTTCTCCAATAATAACTCTGGAATCGTCGGAATTTCTGGATTAGACAAACCATTGCCACCATACCAAAATACTTGCTGTCTTTGATGATAAGTACCCGTCATTAAACCAACTCTAGAGGGACTACAGATTGGACTACTCGCAAAAGCATTGGTGAAACGAGTCCCGCTTTTTGCTAATCTATCCAAATTGGGTGTTTGTACATCTGCGGCTAATTGCGTAACACTCATATCCGCGTAACCGTGGTCATCCGCAATAATTAATAGAATATTAGGCGGCTTTTGCGCAACGGTTTCTTGAATGGGAGATTGACAGCTAAAGCAGCCGATTAATAAAATGATAAAGTAAAAGGGACGCATAGGTTATTGATTGGTAAAATTGCTAAGATAGGCATTGATAACTATTTTATTAAATCAACAACTATCAGAAATAATTTTAATGCGAATAGGTCTGTCTTTTTCCTTTCACAATCCAGAAAGCTGTCTCACATTTTCCACACCTAATTGTACCATATTATTTGTTAAATCGTCCTTTAAGATTTCTGCGACATGGTCTCCTCCGTATTTTCCCAAAGCAGCTACTCCATAAACAAATCCTCTTCCTAATAAGACAAAGTCTGCTCCTAAAGACAAGGCACGCATAATGTCTAACCCTGTTCTAATACCACTATCAAACAAAATTTTGGTTTTGCCACCGACTGCATCTACGATAGCAGGTAAGGCTTCAATAGAAGTTACTGCACCATTAAATTGGCGACCACCATGATTAGAAACAATAATACCATCTAAACCAATTTCAACTGCTTTTTCCGCATCTTTAGGGTGCAAAACCCCTTTTAAAACGACTGGTCCATCCCATTCTTCTTTTAATATTTGACAATATTCCCAGGAAAGTGTCCCCCCTAAACGATTGCCGACCATATTGCTAACAAATTTCATATTGGAATGGCTTGCATACTTTTCAACGGTTCTTAATCTTGGTAAGCCATTGCGTAAAGTAGCTATTGTCCAAGCTGGATGAGTAATGCCCTCCCAAATCATCCTTGGTGTAATTTGAGGTGGCATCCGCAATCCTGCTCTTTTGGTACGCTCTCGACGACTAGGCATGGGCACATCAGCGGTTACCAATAAGGTATGAAAACCCGCATCTTTAGCTCTTTTTAATAAGGATTGTCGCAATGCTTTTTCTCTAGGGGGATATAATTGAAACCAGCCCATATTACCTACTTGTGGCCCGACGGTTTCTGGTGTTTCCGTTGCAACCGTACTTAAAGTATAGGGAATTTGATACCGATTGGCAGTTGCTGCTAAATAATGTTCTACGCTCGGCCACATTAATCCTGTTAAGCCAACAGGGGCTATTCCAAAAGGTGCAGCATATTTTTGTCCAAATAAGGTCGTTGCTAAAGTTGGTGCTAATGCTCCTTGACAGAACTGAGGTAAAAAGGTGATTTTTTGGAAGGCTTCCCTATTTCTTTGCACCAAATCTTCCTCCCCTGTTCCCGACTGCAAATATTCCCATGCAACGTGCGGTATGCGTTTTTTAGCCTTTTTCGCTAAATCAATAATAGCTGGATATTCGTTCATCCAATTGGCTTTGTGTTTTTCGTAGCTCATGTATTGAAGTAACACAGCGCTCTGAGCTGTTGGTCTTTAAATTTTTGTTTTTTCACAGCTCAGAGCGCTGTGTTACATTAATTCAATCAAATAATAAATCGAAAAAGCAATCAAGGCAAACAAACCAACATAAGCCAATCCCATCATCAACGCCGAAGGTCGATGAGAAGCTGGCACACTAGGACTTTGTATAGTTCGTAAATTAATAAAGGCAATAATGGGGCTTAATAAAAAAGAAATAATCGTAACATATTCTAATAATTGAATCATACTAGCGGCTGATAAATAAAACAGCAAAAAACCACCAATGCCAACGATTATCAGCGTCCATCTATAAGCATTTTCTAGAAAAGTAGTTTGTGCGGTATTATTAACTACAGTTTCAAATTTCAAAACCCTTAAGCCTCGAACAAAACATCTTGGAAAAGCATCCAACACCGTGATTAAAGTACCATAAATAGTTCCAAAGGCAGC
>CALFWI010000223.1 GCA_937928615.1 uncultured Saprospiraceae bacterium
TAAACGAAAAAGACCTAAAAGCAGCTATAAAGGCGCTGCGTAAAGGCACTAAAGTGACTTCTCAAGGTGCAGAAAGCACTTATAATTCCCTGCAAAAATATGCCGTGAATTTGAATGAAAAAGCCAAAAAAGGGAAACTAGACCCTGTAATTGGTAGAGATGAAGAAATCCGTAGAGTCTTACATATTTTAGCAAGGAGAACAAAGAATAATCCACTATTAATTGGTGCACCAGGCGTTGGTAAAACAGCCATTGTAGAGGGCTTAGCCCATCGAATTGTTAATGGCGATATTCCTGATGATTTAGAAGAGAAAGAAATTTATGCCTTAGATATGGGGGCTTTGATTGCTGGCGCAAAATATAAAGGGGAATTTGAAGAACGCTTAAAATCGGTGATTAAAGAAGTAACGGAATCTGATGGCAATATCATTTTGTTCATTGATGAAATTCATACCTTAGTTGGTGCAGGTGGTGGACAGGGAGCGATGGATGCGGCCAATATTTTAAAGCCAGCTTTGGCAAGAGGAGCATTACACGCAATTGGTGCAACTACCTTAGATGAATATCAAAAATATTTTGAAAAAGATAAAGCTTTAGAGCGTCGTTTTCAGACGATTGTGGTCGATGAACCTAATGTGGAAGATGCAGTGTCTATTTTAAGAGGATTGAAAGAACGCTACGAAAGTCACCATAAAATAAATATTAAAGATGAGGCGATTGTCGCATCTGTGCAACTGTCTCATCGATATATTACGGACCGATTTTTACCAGATAAAGCGATTGACCTAATTGATGAAGCAGCGGCAAGATTGCGTTTGGAAATGAATTCTATGCCAGAAGAATTAGATGAGGTAGAAAGAAAAATTCGCCAGTTGGAAATTGAACGAGAGGCCATGAAAAGAGAAAACGACACGGCAACAATTGAAAGATTAAATGAACAAATCGCTAATTTAGAGGAAGAACGAAATCAATTTAAGACCCAATGGGAATCTGAACGAGCAGTCGTTTTAGGCGTACAAAAATCGAAAGATGAAATAGAGTTGTTGAAGCAAGAAGCTAAACAACTGGAGCGAGCAGGTAATTTTACAGAGGTGGCAGAGATTCAATATGGCAAGATTCCAGCGGCACAGCAAAAATTAGTTGACTTTAATCAACAATTAATTGATTTGAAAGCAAAGGGTAGTAAATTAGTCAAGGAAGAAGTTACGTCCGAAGATATAGCAGAAATAGTTGCTAGATGGACGGGGATTCCTGTGACTAAAATGCTACAAAGCGAGCGAGAAAAATTACTGACTCTAGAAGAAGAATTGGGACAAAGAGTAGTCGGGCAAGCGCCTGCTATCGAAGCGATTGCAGATGCCATCCGTAGAAACCGAACAGGTTTATCTGACGACAGAAAACCGATTGGTTCTTTCTTGTTCCTAGGCTCAACGGGGGTAGGTAAAACAGAATTAGCAAAAGCCCTAGCCGAGTTCCTTTTTGACGATGAAAATATGATGACCCGAATCGATATGTCGGAGTATCAGGAGCGTCATGCAGTAGCTCGGTTAGTGGGCGCACCTCCAGGGTATGTAGGATATGATGAAGGGGGGCAATTAACGGAAGCAGTGCGTAGAAAACCTTACTCTGTCATCTTATTGGATGAGATAGAGAAAGCGCATCCCGATGTGTTTAATATTTTGCTGCAAGTGTTAGATGATGGTCGATTAACGGATAACAAAGGTCGAGTAGCGAACTTCAAGAACTCCATTATTATTATGACTTCTAATATGGGCGCTGAGGTGATTCAACAAAATTTTGCTCGATTAGATGGCACGAATGAGTCGGCTATTTTCGAAAAAACAGAGGCTTTAGTATTTGATGTTTTAAAACAATCTTTACGCCCAGAATTCCTGAATAGAATTGATGAAATGGTGATGTTTCAACCATTGAATAATCAGCATATTCGACAAATTGTGAAGCTGCAATTGAAAGGCTTAGAAGGTGTCTTAGCTAAGCAAGGAATTACCTTAAAAGCAACGCCTCAAGCAATTAATTATATAACAGGTGAAGGCTATGACCCACAGTTTGGGGCAAGACCAGTTAAGCGAATTATTCAAAAGAAAGTCTTGAATGCTTTGTCTAAGGCGATGTTAAAACAAGAAGTACAACCGAATTCTAGGGTTGTTTTAGATTCTTTTGGGAATGGATTGATTTTTCGACAGCCTACGGATAAAGAGGAGGAAAACGAAATTTAACGACAAGTAAAATAGGAATAATAAATGATGCCGAATCAATTAATTGATTCGGCATTTTTACTTAGCTTAGGTTTCTAGCCTGAGCAACTTAAATTTTTACTCAGGTTAGCAACCTAAACTACATAAAAAAAGCCGAGCCGGTCCCCCAACCAGCCCGACTTTTTAAATAATATTTTTTGTCGTTATTAACCTATTATTCAAAAGCTGTACCAAAAATAAAATTTGGTGTATTTACTTAAGAAAGAAAAATAAAAATTGGAATTTTTATAGAAAAACTTACAAAATAGAATTTTATAATGAATGCTGTGTTTTGACTTATATTAAATGGTGGCACGGAACAACTATTTATGCTTAAAAAAAGGATTTTTTTCAAATAATGAGGAAAGAATAATAGATGCTAATAAGTTAGAATTTATTAGAAAGCTTTGGAGACTTTTGCAAAAAGCCTATCATTGTAGCATGATAGAGCCCTTTCCAATTTTATATGAAGATGATT
>CALFWI010000224.1 GCA_937928615.1 uncultured Saprospiraceae bacterium
ATCTGATAAGGATGTTCTTTTAGGTAGGACTCCTGTTACTTCTGTTACGGTCAAACTATCAATAGCAATTGATGCTAAGATAAATTCCTCTTTTTGAGTATACAATTGGTGAAAATGAGTGGAAGAGCTATAAGTAGCTTCTTTCCAAAAGCCATAGGTTACTTCATGGTCTTTTGTCTGAATAGGATTTAAATCGGTGTCATAAAAGGTATATTCGTTGTGATATTTTTTCTTTTTTTTGCTGCTAGTTGAATTGATGACTAAGGCCCCTTTTTCCTTGAAAGGATAGAAATTATAATAACTATCTAAGGCGATACTTTTTTCAATATTTGTTTGACTATAAAGCGTAAAAGAAGAAAAAAGGAGGCTTAAATACAAAAATTGATAATTCCATTTGACGAAATGTGTAAAATTCATTTTGGTTATTAAATTAAAAAAAAGAATAATGGGGCGACTTATACAAAGTTGACTAATTCTATGCCAAAAACTGATTAAATAAATTTACAATGAATAGAAAAAAGGCTAGAATTTTTGAAGATGGCAACCTATACCACCGATGTGTTCGAGTTTTAATAGAAAAAGAGTACGAAGTAGGTATTTTACCTGATGATTCAGAGGATATAAAGGAAGGAGAAAAAGAGGTAGGCTTTTGGTACGCTAAGAAACACGAAAACGAATTTTATGGAGCAAATCCATTAACACTTTTAGGAGTTGTTTCCATGTGGGAACATTTAGGAGACGCTTGGAGAGAAAAAGGTGTAAAAAACCTCTATCGTGAAATCCTAGATGCGTTTTACGAAGAATGAGTAATTTTTTTATAAACCTTTGCCCCAAAGGCTATTTTTATAAAATAAGCCAGCGAATAATATATTTTCAGGAAAATTTAATTTAATTTTATCCATACTTACTTACCTACACCACTTCAATTGTAAATAAATAACCTACTTTTTATCTGCTTTCCCCCCTAATAGAAGGATGTCAATCGTCCAACCTTCTAGTAATATCTATTAACCACGATGAGTTGGGGAATAATCCTTCCATTTCTCTTTTTATTAAAAACGCCTAAATTATGAACAAAATTAAACTACTCCTAGTATGCTGTTGGTTTGGCCTTATTTCAGTTGCTTCGGCGCAAACCGAAGGGGTGAATTGCGATGCCGTCACATTTATAGCAGCGGAAGGGCAAATAAGCTTAAATAACTTAAATGCACTCAGCGAAAAAATTGAATACTTCGGAGCAAATACCAATTGGCAAACGGTAATAGTTTGTGACGGTAATTGTGCCACGAATCAAACAATTCCAGATTTGGCAGTTGGAACATATATCGTTAAATTGTTAATGATTGGAGAAGCAGGAGGCTTATGTTTTAGAGAAGAGGAAGTCATTATTACAGACAATATGGGAATGCTTTGTGAGGAGAATGGGGGCGATACCGACGGAGATGGTATTTGTGCCAATAATGACTGTGATGATAATGATGCGACTATCGGGGCAAGGCAAACCCCTGGAACGAGTTGTGATGATGGGAATTCCAATACGAATAACGATGCCATTCAAGCGGATGGTTGTTCATGCCTAGGCGAAATTACAACAGGAGGAACAGCTAATTGTGATATAGTTACATTTACTGGCGCAGCAGGACAATTTAGATTAAGTAATTTATTGGCACAAAGTGAAAGAATTGAATATTTTGGCGCAAACACCAATTGGCAAACACTAAGTGCTTGTGATGGCGACTGTGCAGACAATCAATCGGTAACAGATTTATTAGCTGGAACTTATACCATCAAACTACTGATGATTGGGGATGATGGTACTTTTTGTTATCGAGAAGAGGAAGTCGTAGTGACAGAAATGATGGCTAATCCTTGTGATAATCGTGGGGGAGATGCCGATGGAGATGGTATTTGTGCCGATATAGATTGTAATGATAATAGTGCGGATATTGGCATGGCTCAGCTGCCAGGTACTAGTTGTAATGATGGCAATCCAAATACAGAAAATGATGTCATACAGGAAAATGGTTGTACTTGTTTAGGAACAATTGATACCAGCCTTTGCGCCGAGAGAGGAGGCGATGCGGATGGAGATGGTATTTGTGCGGACGTAGATTGTGATGATACGAAAGCGAATATTGGCGTTGCCCAAGCTCCAGGTACGAGTTGTGATGATGGCAATTCGAATACGGATAACGATGTCATACAAGCAGATGGTTGTACTTGTTTGGGAACGGTAGATGCCAGTCTTTGTGAGAATCGAGGAGGCGATGCGGATGCGGATGGTATTTGTGCAGATATAGATTGTGATGATACGAGAGCAGATATTGGGGGCGCCCAAGTTCCAGGGACGAGTTGTGATGATGACAATCCGAATACAGATAATGATGTCATACAAGCAGACGGTTGTACTTGTTTAGGGACGATTGACCCAACCTTTTGTGAGAATCGCGGGGGAGATGCCGATGGAGATGGCGTTTGTGCCGATATAGATTGTGATGATACCAGTGCGGATATTGGTGTAGCTCAAGTTCCAGGTACGAGTTGTGATGACGGCAATCCGAATACCAATAATGATGTTATTCAAGCGGACGGTTGTTCTTGTCTAGGAGATGTAGTGAATTGTGATGCCGTAACTTTTGAAGGCGGTGCTGGTACGATTACGGTATCTAACTTAACAGCACCCTTTGAAGCGTTAGATATTATTGGTGCAGCAACCAATTACGAATTAATCAATATCTGTACGGGAGATTGTAATACCCAACAGGTCATTTCCAATTTGGCTGCGGGTTCTTATTCGGTAAAGTTACTGATGAGTGGGGCAGGCGGCTGTTATACAGAAGCAGATGTCGTCGTAACGCCCTCTACTTCGTTCTCCAATTCCGACCGAAGTTCCACCGAATTCCACTTAAATGGTTTTGCTAATTGGCAAAATATTGAATTACAATGGGTACACACGGATGAACGCCCCAAAAGTTATTTTGTCCTAGAAAAATCTATAGATGGGCAATTATTTGCGCCTATTCAAGTCATCAAATCTCAGGATATAGGTGCTAATTTAGCGGCTTATACCGAGGTAGATGAACAGCCACAAACAGGCAATAATTATTACCGAATTGGGACGGCTTATAGTACTGGAGAGTTTACGTATTCCAAAATCGTTCAAGTGGATTTTACGCCATTAGACCAGTTCAGCATTTTCCCAAATCCAATTAATGATCAAGGAGCATTATTTGTTAACTTAAGCGATTTTGTGGGTAGTTCTGTGGATTTGATTATTTATAATGGAGTAGGGCAGCCAGTGCAATCTGTGCATGTAGATAAAGTTGGCGCGCATCCAGTTAGGGTAAAACTGAATGGTTTAGACAATGGGGTTTATGCTTTAGGTGTTAAAGTCCTAGGTAAACGACTTCAAGCAAAACGGTTTATCGTGCAGAAGCTATAGGTTCGTTAAAAATAAATAAGGCAATTATTTTTTTCGCCTATTTTCGACAAGTTTATCTAACTATCAAAAGTAGTTGACACTTTTAGCCCTGAAAGGGCGATATCCCGTAGCCTAGGGTGCAAACCCTAGGGCATGAATAACATTTACAAATCACAAAGCCCTGAAAGGGCGACATAAGAAAAACGTGTAGGTTTATGTCGTCCATTCAGGGCTTTGTGATTTTGGACACGATTCTATTTCTATTAGTGTATTATCATTTTCTTGGGCATCGAAATTGTCTGATAGTCTAGTAATGACTTCGTAATAAAAAATGGTCAACAATTAAGTTTTAATGGTGGGCGATACTTCCAAAGTATCGCCCACCATTAAAACCTAATTGTTGGTGTGTTAAGA
>CALFWI010000225.1 GCA_937928615.1 uncultured Saprospiraceae bacterium
TGCGAATAAAGCTAAAGCAGTTAATGCTGCTGAACCAATTGCAAATCCTTTTCCGATAGCTGCGGTAGTGTTACCTACTGCATCTAATTTATCGGTACGTTGACGTACTTCTTTTGGCAATTCAGCCATTTCAGCAATACCACCAGCATTATCAGAAATAGGCCCGTAAGCATCTACCGCTAATTGAATACCTGTGTTAGACAACATTCCTACTGCCGCAATTGCAATACCATATAAGCCCGCAAAGTGGTGTGCGCCAATAATAGCTGCTGCTAAAATTAAGGTAGGCCACAAAGTTGACATCATACCAACTCCTAAACCTGCAATGATGTTTGTTGCTGCACCGGTTACAGATTGGTCAACAATACCTTGAACGGGTTTAGTACCTGTACCTGTATAATATTCTGTGATTTTACCAATTGCTAATCCTGAAACTAGACCGATGATTACTGCATAGAAAACACCCATAGAAGAGTATCTTGTTGCATCTCCAGCTATTTCCCAAGTTGCAGGTAACATCCATTGGATAATAAAGAAAGTCAATATTAACATTAATCCAGCAGCCGTAAATTCGCCTAGATTTAATGCTTTATGAGGATCCCCTCCATCTTTTACTTTTACTAAGAAAGTACCAATGATAGAAGTTACGATTCCTGTACTAGCTAATACTAATGGTAATAATACGGCATTTAATCCGCCCCATTCATTACTAATATCAAATGCTCCAGAAGCCATGAAGGCAGAACCCAATACCATTGTACCAATGATAGACCCTACATAAGATTCAAAAAGGTCCGCACCCATACCAGCAACATCTCCTACATTATCCCCTACGTTATCCGCAATCGTTGCAGGATTTAATGGGTGATCTTCTGGAATACCTGCCTCTACTTTCCCTACCAAGTCAGCTCCAACATCTGCTGCTTTCGTATAGATACCTCCACCAACACGGGCAAATAAAGCAATAGAAGATGCACCAAAAGAGAATCCCGTTAAAACAGTAATCACTCTTCTTACTTCCTCCATACTTGCGACACCAAACATCCCCTTATATAAGATGAATAAGGAGCCTAATCCTAAAACACCTAATCCAACTACCCCTAATCCCATGACAGCACCACCCGCAAAAGCGACTTCTAATGCTTTTCCAAGACTAGTTCTAGCGGCTTGTGTGGTTCTTACATTTGCTTTAGTCGCTACTTTCATGCCGATGTAACCAGCTAAAGCAGAACAAATAGCACCTAATACAAAAGAAAAAGCGACCATCCAAGAAGAATCAGCACCTGCTGAAAAAGCTAATAAAGCGGCTACTACTGCTACAAAAATAGCTAAGACCTTGTATTCTGCACTCAAGAAAGCCATGGCGCCTTCTGAAATATTATCGGCAATTCTTGCCATTTTTGGTGTTCCTACTTCTTGTTTAGACACCCAACCAGACTTCCAAAAAGTGTATAGCAAAGCTAATACACCGAAAGCTGGGATTGCATAAGTAATGTTCTGACCCATATTCGTTTCGTTTGTTAAGAAATTTTAAACTCGCTGCTAACTAATTCTAAGTTAATTTTAGGAGTTATAAATCAATGATGTTATAGATATTAAAAAATATAAATTGGTATATTAAAAAATAGGAGCACAAAACTACGAGAATTTGTGATTTTGACAAATTTTTTAGTGAATTTTCGCTATTATTAGTAGCTTTTTTAACACGGACTCAATAAAGCCGATAATTTAAACGAAAATTGATTCCGAAACACCCTAAATTTGTGGAAACCAGTATTTAATTCGAGTTGCTGGTCTTGAGTTCCAAGAGCAATAAAAATTGAACACTAATAACTAAGAATTAGTTATTTATTTAATGTTTGACTAAAATGCGGGCTAATCTGCAACTCGTAACCTGCAATTTATAATTATCAATGCAACCAAAATTTAAAAAAATAAAAGCATCTAGAGTCACCATGAATCAATTGATGCTTCCTTCTCATTCTAATTTTAGTGGGAAAATCCACGGTGGCTATGTCCTAAATCTGATGGACCAGATTGCTTTTGCTTGCGCTTCCAAACATTCTGGACATTATTGTGTGACAGCATCCGTCAATCGAGTTGATTTTTTAAATCCTATTGAGGTTGGCGAAATGTTAACCTTAAAAGCATCGATTAATTATACGGGTCGAACCTCGATGGTGGTTGGTCTTCGAGTAGAGTCAGAAAATATTCAAACGGGAGAAGTCAAACATTGTAATTCTTCTTATTTTACCATGGTCGCAAAAAATACGAAGGGGAAAAGTGTACCTGTTCCCGGTTTGATTTTAGATACCAAAGAAAGTGTCCGACGTTTTGCCCGAAGTATTAGACGACAAGAACAATCAAAAATGAGAAATAGTCGATTTAAACCGTCAGAATTTAAAATAGAAGAACATTTAGATTTGATTGCCGCAAAACATAATGCGAAGGTTGAATTGTAATTTCAGTTATCAGTTGCCAGTTTGTGTAAAATCGACAAACTGGTAACTGGCAACCGACATCAAAGCCACTCTACTTTATCTTTAATAGATTGTCGATTCCTCGGAACCTCAGGCGTATTATGATGCCCCATATAAAAAAAGCCCAAACAACGTTCTCCTTCTGCTAAATTTAAAAATGGTCCAATATCTTTAATGTATCCAGGAGAACTCCAGTATGCGCCAATATCGTAAGCTGTAGTTGTCAGCCACATGTTTTGTACCGCACAAGCAACAGCAGCAACTTCTTCCCATTCTGGAATGCGTGCTTTTTCATCTCGCTGCATACAAATAGCAATCATACAGCCTGCTTTAAGTGGCTTTGTTTGTAATTTGTGTAATTTTTTATCTGAAAATTTTTCTGGCGATGTATTTTTATGATACCAATCTACTTGCCAATCTCGCAATCGAATCAACGCATCATCTACCAATACTTTAAAACGCCAAGGTTCTGTCATTTTATGTGTAGGTGCCCAATTAGCATTTTCTAGTACTTCTTCTATAATCTCTTTGCCTATAGGTTGAGTCGTATAGGTCTTAGGAAATATGGATCGCCTTTTTCTAATTACCTGACTGATGGCTGATGGCTGCATAGTTACTTCTTTTATTTACTGTTTGTTGTAAAGACAAAATTACAAATTTTCTTAATTGATATAGGTTTTTAAAAAGAATAAAAAAATTCACTAAAATTTAAAAACTAATGTCACAATTTCGTGTATACAACTAATAGTTGGATTTTTATTTTTTAGTTTTCTATAAAATGATTAATAACAATTAATGTACTTAATCATCTATTTTAAATTAAAATCTACGCTTTAAAATTATTATAAAAATCTGATTTATAGTTATGTTAAACACTTGTTTTTTTAAATATAATTTAAAAAAATATTAATATTAACATTTTCTACCCTTTGTTAAAGTTTTAAAAATTAAGGTTTTTGTGACATAAACATTTGGTTTATTAAAAAAATATATACTAAATTGATGTTATTAAAAAATATAAATTTCTTTAGCAATTAATATTTAATTAACCCCATCAATAGACACGCACGGTAATTTATTATGAAGAATTTAATAGAAATAGCCCGAATTGTCACTAAAAAAAAGGTGCGAAAAATCGAAATCTTTGATGACCATTCTCTAAAACATAAGAATAGTAAATTCAACGATTTTTATGATGCACTTTTAGCCAATAAATTCAAGAACGACAGAGATGCCTCTACCTTTCTTTATGGCTGTAGTCCGACGGACGATAAATATCGTCAATTAAAATCTCGTTTTCGAAAACGTTTGTTAAATACGCTTTTTTTCTTAGATGTAAATCTACCCGCTACCTCCAATTACGAACGAGCCTATTTTTCTTGTAATAAAGATTGGACTTTAGTTAAGATTTTGCAATCTAATAATGCAACGCATACCTCGGCTGCTTTGGCGAGGCAAATATTGACCACTGCTCTGAAGTTTAAATTTGCAGATGTGATTGTGAATTGTTGTCGAATTTTGCGCAGATACTCTGCGGATGTTGGAGATGAAAAGGGGTATGAAGAGTATGACCAACATATCAAACAATACGAAAATGTACTAGATGCAGAAATCCGTTCGGAAGAATTATACCAACGGGTCATCATGAATTATTATAAACCCCCGTCAAAAAATCAGGATTTAAGAGAACGTATAGACACCTACTGCGATGCATTGGTTGGCCTTTCGGAAATCTATGATTCACCGATTGTGATTTATAATATGTATTTAGTTTGGGCTTTTCGCTATGAAATGTTGCATGATTATGAAGCCATGCTAGAGGTTTGTTCTAAGGCAGAAGAATATATTGAAAAGAACCCTTTATACTATCAGAGTGAGAAGCTAGCGACCTTCCAATTAAAGAAGATGTCCGCCTATCTGCATTTAAGAGATTATAAAAATGGAAAAAATAATGCAGAAAAATGCTTAAAATCATTTCCATCGGGTAGCGATACTTGGTTTTTGTTCATGGAGTATTATTTATTATTGAGTATTCACACGGATAATTACATCAATGCTTTGGCTATTTATAATCGAGCGACGAGTAGTACTAAGTTCAAAAAAATATTCGGGAATGATAAAGAGAAATGGAACATTTATAATATCTATCTCAATTATATTATAGAAAGTCATAGTGAGAATAATCCAATCTTACATGCACAACGCAAAAAAACCTTCCGTCCTTCTCGTTTCTTAAATGACCCACTTTTATACCCAAAAGATCAACGCATTTTCACTGTTTTATTAGTAGTTGCACAAATTTTATTCTTAATTGAAAAGAAAGGGTATAACGCAATTCGAGAACGAGTAGAAAGATTGAAGAGTTATGCCAACAGACAATTAAAAAAGGAAGTTTATTTTCGACTGATTCAGTTCATTCGTTTATTACAACAATTAGATAAAGCAGATTATAAGGTAGAAAACTTATCGAATGTAGATAAATATTATGACCGCTTAGTCGAAACACCTTTCGCTTACCGAGGTCAAATTACTGAATTAGAAGTGATTCCTTACGAAAAACTTTGGAATCTTATCTTACAACGATTATAAATGGATGAGTTGCCAGTTTCCTGTTACCAGTTTAACAAGAAGCTGGCAACCCGCAACTCGAACCAACTTAATGTCTAAAAAAGAATCAACACCAAAAATTATCATCGCAATAGATGGTTATTCCGCCTGTGGCAAAAGTACACTCGCTAAAGATTTAAGTAAAAAATTAGGGTATGCTTACATTGATACAGGTGCAATGTATCGAGCTGTAACTTTGTATTTTTTACGAAACGAAATTGATATTGCAGATACCAAGGCAGTCGCTACTGCTTTATCAGCAATAAACATTGAGTTTATTAATATCAAAGGTAAAAATCAAACCATTCTAAATGGAGAAGATATTGAAGACGAAATACGAAAAATGTACGTCTCCCAACACGTAAGTCCTGTTGCTGCTATTTCTTTAGTAAGAAGAGCAATGGTTGCACAACAACAAAAAATGGGAGAAAAGAGAGGTGTTATTTTAGATGGGCGAGATATTGGTACCGTTGTCTTTCCCAATGCTGCGCTTAAATTATTCCTTACTGCATCTCCTGAAATCAGAACTCAACGAAGATATGATGAATTAACTCAAAAAGGACAAATTTCAGATTTTGATACGATAAAAGCCAATCTTTTAGAAAGAGATCACATTGATTCTAATCGTGCAGATAGTCCGCTGAAACAAGCCCTTGATGCAGTGATAATTGATAATACCAATTTATCTATAAAAGAGCAGTTAGGAATGGTTCGAGTACTTGTGAAAGAACGGATTAAGGCGTTAAAAGTAGTAGAGAAATAAAAAAGGGAATGTCGGCACTAGTAGACCATTTGAGAGCGCTTAAGGTAAAAAAGCTATTGGTCTATTAGAATTGCGAGCATCCCCATAAAACGGCATTAGTACGTTTTTTAGATCTTTAGTTTTGAGACAAACATAAATTTACTAATTTTTCTAGGATTTCAATTTAGCCTATCAAAAATCTCCCTGTGGGTAATTGTTGGTGAACTTAAACTAAAATCAAATTGGTAAATTTACTTTTTTTGTGTCCCTTATTGTCACAAAGTTACGATGTTTTCGCCAATTTGTTGGTTGTTATGTCTAAGATTAGTTGCCAAAATAGCTATTTAATTTCAGAAAAAAAACGTTTTTTAAGATAGAAAAGTAAATAAACATCAAAGAAGGTTACAAATGGCTGTATTTCCTCAGTAAAGAGTAGATTCTACTAGACGAAAAACACATTTTTTTATAAATATATACTTCTATACTTCCCAAATAGAGCGTCACAAAAAATAATTTTATTAAAAAAATAAATTAATCTCACGCCAATAGGTGACTAAGTCGTCAATTTAGGGTACTTCATCCCTCTTTTACTCATTGCTAACTATCCGTAAAATAAGAACATAATAGAAAGAGCATAGCTATATTTATACAATGCCTTAATAAGGTTATGCTATAATTTTCTTTGTTTGCTCGGTTTGTTAGTATTTCAAATATGCGCTAATAACAAAAGCACAAGTAATCGGGATTACTTGTGCTTTTGTTTGTTAAAAATGGAAGTTTCGGGCATGATGCCCGAACTTCCCCTATACAGAATTTGGAGAACTCAACTTAGGTGGGGCTTGCCACCAACCATTTATCACAAAAATCGAAATCGCCCCTAAAAAGAAAAGTAGTAATACTATTGATGCTTCTGCTGTCGAGCCTACTGCTTGAGCTTCCTGCCAATTATTTACTACTCTATCTTCGTTGACAAATGTTGTAGTATTTGTCCACTCTCGCCAGCTTATGATTAAGCCAGTTAGTATTAAAAAAAATAGATGTATTGTTTTAGCTTTCATATTATTACTACGAAATTTAATGCTTCACAAATATACTAGTCAAAAGCCCCTAAATCCTTAAAAAATTAGTCGTTTGGGGTAATTGGGCTTATTTTTGGGATAATTTGGATAGTTATTTTACCTAATTTTTTAATATTAACCCTATGGAAAAGATAAATGTAAAAGAAAAGTTTGCTTTATTTAATGAAAAATGGACCCCAAAAATCATTGGTGAATTAAATGAACAACATATCAAATTAGCCAAAGTACAAGGCGACTTTGTTTGGCATGACCATGAAAATGAAGATGAATTATTTATCGTTTTCCAAGGTACGCTCTACATTGATTTTAGAGATGGCTCTACCAAAAAAATTGGACCAGGAGAAATTTTAGTTGTCCCTAAAGGTGTGGAACATCGCCCTTGGACTAAAGACGGTGAAGAAGTGCAATTGATGCTTATTGAACCAAAGGTTACTAAACATACTGGAGATGTGGTAGATGAAAAAACGCAGACGGAATTGGAGTGGATATAATTTGAGTTGCGAGTTATCAGTTGCGAACTGGACAAACTGGCAACTGGTAACTCGCTACTGGCAACTGGCAACAACTCAAATCGCCTCCAAATAAAGCGGCAAATTATCTTTTGGTTGCTTCAAAGGCACATCTCTAATAGGCGATTCATAACCTACTGGAACAGAAATTTTATACTGCTTTAATAATTCCGTCATACCCAATTTAACCATTAATTCAGCAAATTGATACCCAATACAATGATGTTTTCCTGCACCAAAAGGCGCATACCCAAATGGACATTTTAGCTGTTCGTTTCTTTGCTTATTAAAACGTTCTGGATCAAATTTTGCAGGATTCGACCAAATTCGCTCATCGTGATGTGTCATTTGAAAAACGACACTGACAAAAGTATTCTTTGGAATCGTTAATTCATTGACTTCAACATCTCTTCCCAATTTTCTGGACACCGTAATCAATGGTGGATGAATCCGAAGGGTTTCTTTCATCACTAAGCCCATTTTATCCAACGTTCTTAAGTCGTTGACTTTAGTTTGCCCCGTAACCTCAAACCCTCTCCCCTCTGTCCGTAAAGCATCTTGCCAATCCGTATGTTTTGCTAGGAAATAACTCATTAAAGTGAGCGTAATAGCCGTTGTATCGTGCGCTGCCATCAGCACAAAAATCAGATGATCAATAATCTCTTGGTCCGTAAATTGATTACCATGCTCATCTTTGGCAGTACAGAATCTACTGAATAAATCTTTCCCTGGATTAGCTCGTCGTTCAGGTAATATTTTTTTAAAATAATTGATTAGAAATTTTCGCCCATTAATGCCTTTTTGATAATTCGAAAACGGCAATTTAATTTGAAGCGAAGCCGAGGCGTTAACAATGTCCGTTACTGCTTTGTTGACCGCCGTTAAATCTTGTTTGGGGTCCAGTCCAAAAAATACACTTGCGGCAACTTTAAGCGTCAAGTTTTTGAAGAAAGGAAAAGCTAATACTTTCTTTTTACCTTTTAACTCCTTAATTCCATTGGCTAAAATAACAGGCATAATATCCAAATAGCCCTGCATTGGAACTTTCTTGAATGCCTCCTGCATGATACTTCGATGGTATTTATGTTGGTCGCCATCCATTAGCATTAAGCCATTTGGAAATAATTCTCCTAAAGAGCCCTCCCATGCTTCCTTACTAGAAGTGAATTTACCTTCTTCTACTAAGATAAATTTATTGGCTGCTGGCCCACATAGAACTACCCCCATACCAACTGGCGTATGGATTTTAAAAATATCTCCAAATTTCTTTTTTCTGGTTTCATAAAACTGGGTGGCATTGGAAATGAACTCAAAAAAATGTCCAAAGAAAGGTAGTCCCCAGTCGCCGGGGATATGTTGAAGGTCTTTTTTTGTGATGGTCGCCATATATATTGTATTATTTTTTAAGTGGTGATACCCATTCCAAATTACTTTATAAACGGGAGAATTAATTAGAAAGGGTACTTTTTACTCAAAGTTAAATTTTGTCTAGTCTCTAAAACCTAAATTTAATGTAAATCCTACAAAATAGTTGAATAAAACCCCTTCTTTCGAGAAACTATTTACCTTCGTTAATAGTTGCTACTGTTTTAGAACGCCAACAAGATTATTTACGAATGAACACCTCTAAAAACAATTCCCTCTTACTCATTATTTTGTCCTTTGCGGCAGTCTATATTATATGGGGGTCTACCTATCTATTCATCGCATTTACGGTAGAAGTTTTACCGCCCTTTACCTTGTCTACTATTCGTTTTATTTTGGCTTCGCTATTATTGTTTAGCTTAACAGCCCTCTTAAAAAAGTATCAAGCTGTTACCAAAAAACAATTTTTAAATGCAGTCTTTGCAGGTGTCCTATTTTTGGGTTTGGGGGTTGGAAGCGTTGCTTGGGCTTTGCAATTTGTTGATTCAGGATTTACTGCTTTAGTTATTTCAGGCCAACCGTTGATCGTTGTTTTAATGATGTGGGTAATTAATCAAAAAAGACCTGCTACTCAATCATTTGGTGGTATCTTTTTAGGCATGTTTGGGATGTATCTACTAGTTAGCCAAAAGGCATTAATAGCAGAGCCAGAACAATGGACAGGCGTATTTGTTATATTTTGCTCTATGATAGCTTGGGGCTTCGGTTCTATTTTTGTATCTAAATCCGATATGCCCAAGCCTCAAATGACGAATAATGCAATACAAATGATGTCAGGGGGCACTATTTTATTGATTTTTTCCTTATTTTTTGAAAATGCCTTCTCTTTTGACTTTACCGCTGTACCGTCAACTGCTTGGTTAGCTTTGAGTTATTTAATTGTATTTGGAGCAGCGGTCGCTTTTTCTGCTTTTAATTATCTATTAACACAAGTATCTCCAGAAAAGGTATCGACAAGTACTTATGTAAACCCCATTATTGCCTTGACTTTAGGCTGGTATTTTAGAGATGAATTAGTCACTTCTCAATCAATTCTAGCAGTTTGTATTATGTTCACAGGCGTCTTTTTTATTAATTCTACTCCTGAACAATCGAAAAATTTATTGCGAAAATTGAAGTTAATCGGAAGGCGAAGCGTTTAATTTTTAATATTCTATAAATTCATCATTTATCATTCACCTTTCCCTATAAAACAATACCCTTGATAAAAATACCAAAACCGTCTTTATTTTCCTTCCAAGAATGTCTCTGGTTTTTAAATCGAAATTATGATGATTGCTTATATGAGGTGACCGATAACTCCGTCATTAAACTCATCCAATTAGAAAAAGAAATTGTTTTATTTGAAGTAAAAGAAACGGCAAATTATCTAACTGTTGAAGTATTAAATAATACCAATCCTGATGAATCGCAATTGATAAATTATGTCAAAGAATGGTTTGATTTAAAACCAGATTTAGCCCCTTTCTATCAACGCTTGCTGCAAGAAGCGGATTTAGCTTATATGGTCAAGGAATATCACGGCTTGCGCCTAATTGGCATTAATGACCTTTTTGAATCTTTATGCTGGAGTATTATCGGGCAACAGATTAACCTCACATTTGCTTATAAATGTAAACGTGCTTTAGTGGAAAAATATAGCTATAGCGAAAATTATCAAGGAACAACTTATTATCTTTTTCCCAAAGCGGAAATATTAGCAAAATTAACGGTAGCAGAATTAAGAACCATTCAATTCTCTCGGCAAAAATCGGAATATATTATCGGGATTGCTCAATTATTTGCTACTAATAAAATCTCTAAAAAGGCGATTTTGTCTTTAAAAGAAGAACAATTAATAGCTAAAGAACTCCTTAAAATTCGAGGTGTAGGAGAATGGACGGCCAATTATGCGATGATGAAATGTCTGAAATGTCCGAATGCGCTAACCTATGGAGATGTTGGTTTGTATAATGCATTACATTCGGTTAAAGGGTTTCCAAAACGCCCTACAAGAGAACAGCTAGCTGATTTCTTTGCCCCTTTTGAAGACTGGAAAGCTTATTTGGTCTTGTACCTTTGGCGGTCTTTAGCTGTTCCTAAATATTCGTAACGTAAATTGTTAATCCTTTTCTAATAGGCTTGATTTAACAAACGCTATCACGAATGATTGTTTGCTTTCCAAAGTCGATATTCTTTTCGCATACAATGCCCACAGGGGCGATACCCGTTTTCAATAGCCTCTTTTTCATTTGTGAAAAATACTCGATTTTTCACTTTTAATCGCTTCCCTGACTTACAGTTAAGTGTGCCGTATATTTTTAGATTAGCATTCCCACCCAATTGAATTGCTCCTTTATTTATCGCTATTTTTAATTGACGTAATCTAGCAAACTTCTTGTTGCCTAAAGCATAATGTGGTATCATATTTAATTTGCGTTATTGCTACTCAGGCTGAAAGCCTAAGCTACTTCGTTTTTACGTGCCATTTCCCAGCCAATAATCGCTTTTTTTCGACCGCTCCCCCAACGATAATGCCCCAGTTTCCCCTCTTTCCGAATCACTCGATGACAAGGAATTAAATACCCAATTGGATTTTTGCCAATTGCTGTGCCAACTGCTCGAACAGCTTTAGGTTTATTAATACTTTGGGCTATATGTTGATAAGTTGTTACATTTCCTTCTGGAATTTGTAATAAAGCTTCCCATACTTTTATTTGAAAGGGGGTACCTTGTACGAATACATTTACTTTCTTGTTAGTAGAATTGGTCGGCTTAAAAATTTCGAATACAAAAGGTTTGGTAAAAGCAGCGTCTTCGACTAGAGTAGCAAAGCTCCATTTTTTAGCAAACAAAGCAAATTCTTCCAGTTGATTAGCGCCTTGTAAAAAAGTAATGCCACAAATCCCTTTTTCAGTAGCCGCTAAAAAACAATTCCCAAAAGGCGTGTCATGGTAGCCATAATAAATCACCAAACCGACGCCCTTATTTTTAAAAGTAGCGGGCGTAACCCCTTCAATATTGACAAATAAATCATAGACTCTAGATGGGCTAGATAAACCTGCCATGTTTGCTAATTGTGCTACGTTTTGGCTATTTTGAATGCGTTTTTTTAAATAA
>CALFWI010000226.1 GCA_937928615.1 uncultured Saprospiraceae bacterium
GGAAGCTTTTGTAGCAGGCATCAATGGATATGCGGCGGCACATCCCAATCATATTGCCGAAAATTTGCAAGCTATTTTACCCATTCAACCAACCGATGTCAATGCGCATGCCCTCCGAAATTTCTTTATCGAATTTATTGGTAATAGAGAAATGGGCAAAGCAAAAGGAGGCATTAAAGCAGGGTCCAATACTTGGGCAGTCAGTCCACAACGGTCTGAATCGGGCAAGGCACTTTTATTAGCCAATCCGCATTTACGTTATGATGACCTTTGGTTGTTTTACGAAGCGCATTTTATCACCAATGAGTATAATATTTATGGGTCTACCTTAGTTGGATTTCCAACGATTAGTATTGCTTTTAACGAACATTTGGGTTGGAGTCATACGGTCAACACCTTAGATGCAGCTGACCTTTATCGCTTAACTTTAGATGGAGACGGCTATTTATTAGATGGTAAAAAAGAAAACTTTAAATTGAACTTGTATAATATCCCCGTTTTACAAGCAGATGGGACGATGCGGACAGAAAAATTACTCGCTAAGCAATCTATTCATGGACCAATTGTCAATATGGGCGAAAAGGAAGCGATTGCTTTACGATTGGCTCGATTAGAAGACCCAGGGCATTTGTTAGAAGCGTGGAAACAGATGGGCGAGGCGGAATCCTTAGAAGAATTTCAGTCGATATTAGCTAGAAATGATTTGCCTATGTTCAATGTGATGTATGCTGATAAAGCAGGGAATATTTTTTATCACTTTGCAGGCTATGTTCCAGAAAGACCAGAAGGAGATTGGGATTTTTGGTCGGGCATTGTTCCGGGGGATGACTCTAAGTATATCTGGGATTCTTATCATTCTTATGAAGATTTACCTAAATTACTCAACCCAAAATCTGGTTGGTTGCAAAATGCCAATGACCCACCTTATACTTGTACTGTCCCTATAGAGTTAAATCCTGCGGACTATCCTGCTTATATGTCGCCTGTAACAATGGGTTTTCGACCACAACGTGCGGCTAATATTATGCTAGCAGACGAAAAAATATCTTTTGAGGAATTTGAGCAATATAAGCATGATACCAAAATGGAAATGGCGACTCGACTATTGGATGATTTATTAGCTTTAGAAACGCCCGAAGCCAGCGATTTACAAAAAGAAGCTTTTGCCTTATTAAAAAGCTGGGATGGCCGAACGGAAGCGGATGCAGAAGGTGCTTTATTATTTGCTAATTGGCATTTAAAAATGACTGGTGGTGACTTTGAAACTGATGCTTTTTTTGCCGAAAAATGGTCTATTAAAAACCCTACAAATACGCCTGATGGCTTAAAAGATAAAACCGCTGCCTTAAAAGCATTAGAAATAGCCGCTACGGAGATAAAAATGGGCTACGGGAAATTAAATGTGCCTTGGGGACAAGTGAATCGAGTGAGTTTTGGCGAACATGATATTCCAGGAAATGGAGGTTTCGGTTGGTTAGGACAATTCCGTACTATGTATTATCAGCCTTTAGGCAAACCTGGTACTGCGGAAGGTTTAAAAAGCCGAGCCGTTGCAGGAGATACTTATGTCGCCATTATTGAATTTGGCGATAGACCTAAAGCCAAAGCTTTATTGACTTATGGCAATGCTACCCAAAAAGGAAATCCGCATATTGGCGACCAATTGGAGTTGTTTTCGCAGAAGAAATTGCGCCCCGTTTGGTATGAGCGAGTAGATGTGGAGGCGAATGTGGAGAAACGGGAGGCAATAAAAAGAAAATAATTTTTTTAATAAAAAAATAAACTCGATATTTTCCGTCTCCAGACTGGAAATAAACATCTCGTCGTCTCCAGACGACGAGATATTCGAATCAAGTCCAGAGACTTAATTCATCGAGCTTAGAAAATAGGGGTACTTGATGCTATATTCTGAACTACCTACCACAGAACTCAGCTAAAAAGCAATAATTATTATTTTTTACCAACAGATAATTTGAACAACTATATTAATCGAAAAATCCTACCCCTTGATAGAATAATGCAGGTAATCGCCCTAGAATAAAATTACCTTTAACCCCAACAAATCTTTTCAAAAAACAATAATTATGAGGAACTTCCTACTCACTTTACTATTTTGCTGTTTATACCTAATGAGCTATGCGCAAGCTAACAACACCATAGAATTAGGGGTAATAGACAGTATTCACTCTAATATCCTAGGAGAAAACAGAGAAATTTGGGTCTATGTGCCCGATGATAATAACGATGGTCTTTCCTTAGCCAAAACTAAATATCCAGTTGTTTACCTATTAGACGGGGATGCTCATTTCTACTCTGTCGCTGGTATGATACACCAATTAAGTTCTGTCAACGGAAATACGATTTGTCCTAAAATGATTGTGGTGGGTATCCCAAATACGAATCGAACTAAAGATTTAACGCCTACCAAAGGAACACCTCATCCTTTTATAGATAGTGCTATGATAGCGGTTTCAGGTGGTGGCGAAGACTTTATGCAAATGCTAGAAAAAGAGTTAATGCCACACATAGAAGCAAATTATCCTACTGAACCTTATCGAATGTTGATTGGACATTCTTTTGGCGGCTTAACCGCCATGAATACTTTGGTCAACCATACCGATTTATTTAATAGTTATGTCTCTCTTGACCCCTCTATGTGGTGGAGCGACCAACAATTATTAAAAGAAATCAAAGCGATTCCTTCTGGAGGAAAATATAAAAACAAGTCCTTATTTATAGGTATTGCGAATACGATGAGCGAGGGAATGGATACCTTACAAGTGCAAGAAGACACCACGAAGGGGACGGAACATATTCGTGCTGTTTTAGAGTTAAGTAAACATTTGACAAGCCATCCAAATGGTTTAAATTTTGAGTATCAATATTACCCAAATGATGACCATGGCTCTGTTCCTTTGATTGCCGAATATGATGCGTTACGATATATTTTTAACAACTATCGACTTAAATTAGGGCCTACAGATTTTCTAAACCCAAGCGCAGACCTCGTTGATAAAATCAAAACGCATTACACTAACTTAACGAATGATTTTGGCTATACCATCTTCCCACCTGAAGATCTAGTCAATCAAATGGGGTATCAATTTTTGCAATTGAAAAAATTAGACTTATCCGTTGAATTTTTCAAGATGAATGTTGCCAATTACCCTAAAAGCCCTAATGTGTATGATTCTTTAGGTGACTTTTATCTAGCTACTGATGATAAAACAAGAGCCATTGATAGCTTTAAAAAAGCTTTGGCATTAAAAGAATTGGATTATACTAGGGCTAAATTAATGGAGTTGGAAAGTGGCGATAAAAAATAATAGACCAGGTATTATTTTCCTAGTCCCTTAAGCACTCACTAAAAAAATGATATGAAAAAGACCTTATTGTTAACCCTTTGTTTTTTATGCATCAATAGTTTGGCAATCAATACCTTTGCCCAAAATCAAGAAAAAGCTTTTGATACTATTTTGAAAGAATTATTTGCGGACGAAGATGGTCCAGGTGGTACTGCACTAGTTATCAAAAATGGCAAAACCATTTATAAAAAAGCCTTTGGTAAAGCCAATTTAGAATTAGATGTACCGATGCAAACCAATCATATTTTCAGAATTGGTTCCATTACCAAACAGTTTACCGCTTGTGCTATTTTGAAATTAGCAGAGGAAGAAAAATTATCCTTACAAGATGATTTCACCAAATATGTAAAAGAGTACCCAACCCATGGACATACGATTACCATCGAACATTTATTGACGCATACTTCAGGCATTAAGAGTTATACCAATATTGAGAAGTGGGATTTAGAAGCACATAAACGAGATTTCACCCCAACCGAAATGATTGATTGGTTTAAAAATGAACCAATGGAATTTGCCCCAGGTACTCAATTTAATTATAATAATTCTGCTTACTTTTTATTGGGGTATATTATTGAACAAGTTTCTGGTAAAACATACGCAGAATACATCAATGATACGTTTTTTCAGCCTTTGGGAATGAAAAATTCTGCTTATGGAGGGAGTCTAAAAATTGTCAAAAATCGAGCAGCGGGTTACCAGAAATTAGAAACCTATAAAAATGCAGACTTTTTGAGTATGACCCAACCTTATGGCGCAGGTTCTTTATTATCGAATGTCGAAGATTTATCTATTTGGTACCATGCGGTAAATAGTGGTAAAGTCATTAGCAAAAGTAGTTTGGCAAAAGCCCATACCAATTTTAAACTGAATAATGGCGAACCAACCATTTATGGCTATGGTTGGTTTTTAGGCAATGTGCAAGGTAGTCCGATGTATGACCATGGTGGTGGGATTCATGGCTATTTGACGGCCTCTATTTTCTTACCCAAAGAAGAAGTATTTGTCGCTGTTTTTTCTAATTGTACTTGTAATGGTCCTAGTGATACTGCGCTTAAATTAGCCGCTACCGCCATTGGCAAACCTTATGCTTGGAAAAAAATCAAAGTAACAAATAAAGCATTAGCCAATTATGCAGGTGTTTACGAATCTGGCGATAATACTTCGGCGACGATTAGTTTTGATAAAGGTAAATTATTCTATATGCAAAGCGGGGGTGAGAAAACAGAAATTTACCCTTTTGCGAAAGATAAATTCTTTACAGAAGGCATATTAGGCACTTTAGAATTTCAAAGAGATGCCGAGGGGCAAATCCAATCTGCTACTAGAATGGGTCGATATTTACCCGTTGTTCTGCAACGTACGGATAAAGAAATTCCTACTATTAAAGAGATAGCGATATCTGCTGATTTATTAGAAAAGTATGTAGGCAAATATCAATTAACGCCTAGTTTTATCTTAACGATTATGAAGGAAGGTGACGATTTAATGGCACAGGCAACAGGGCAACCAAAAATAAAAATTATTCCTGTCTCGGAGCATAAATTTGCTTTGACAAATGTGGATGCACAATTGCTTTTCCACTTTGATGATGGGGGAAAAGCGACTAGTTTGACTTTATTTCAAAATGGGGAACATCCTGCTAAGCGAATAGAATAATATCCAGAAGAAGACAGAAGTCAGACCGTTTATTATATAAACTGTCAGAAGGTACTATCTAAGAAAAAATTCTTAAAATCAATTATTTTATCTGAGGTCAATCTGACTTCTGACAGTAAATTTTAATTTATGGTCTGACTTCTGTCTTCTAAAATCTATACTATTCGTACAACATCGACGCCAAACGTAATTGAAACTGTTTTGATTTAAACTCTTGTGGCATCATTTCCTCAATGACTTCTTTATAAGCTTTCAAATAAGCACGATTCCATTTATTCAGCTTTCCTACTTCGGGTCGAGTCGCATTTTTATAAATCACTTCTTGGTAAACATAGGTTTGTCCATTTTCACTTTTAATACCTACCTTTTGTTGGTGTATGGGTAAGGTATTGTCTACTGCTTCATAAATAATAGTCGTATAAGTTTTATTCGCTTCATCGTAGGCAATAATCGACTCTCTAGTATATTCTGTTTTGCCAATTTGATGATGCCTAACGGTTCCATAATGAAAAGGTACTTGCTCATTCAAAACATAGGCGTATTTGATACCTCTATGGTGATTGCCAACGTGCCCATAATTTTCAGTGATGGCTTTCCATGCCATTTTGGGACTAGTATTGACCGCTATTTGTCCATAAATACTAGTTTCAATTTCAGTTTTTATGGCTCCTTTTGGTTGCGCCCATAACAGGCTAACACTTAATAACATGGATAATAATAGTATATTTCTCATCATCTTCCTTTTAATCTATGTTTAAACATATTTCCACAAAGGTCTGAATAAATTAAAGGTCTTATTTGTCAATTTAGTTCAAATAATTGGACAATTAGGTCAATAAACTGCTTTTAATTCGACGAATTAGCCATGAATAAAGACCTGCTATCTTATTGCACTCTCTTATAAAATAGGGCTTAACTCGGCATCCAAAAAATCATCGCCGCCATAAATACCCCAACCCCTAATAATCCACTTAAGACAAATAAAAAGGAAGCCATTGCATATTTGACTGTTGAATTATCTTTCTGTTTAGCATAAAAATAAAGCTCTAAAATAATCAAAGGTAATAAAGAATGCGCAAAGGCTAGAAAAACATCAAATGGCCCACCTAAATCTTCCGTAGAACCTGGTGCTGCACCACCGTTAATGGCTATCCAAAGCCCAAAACCAATGCGAAAGAACCAGACGCCACTGACGACTAAAAAAGTACGAATTGCCCATCGTTTATGTGCCGTAAAATTTCTTGCCACAGCGGTTTTCCACGCCAATACAGCAAAAAGGATAATCAAAGAAGCATTTAAAGTATTTCCCATCGCCATTATTTGTCCACCAATGACGCCACGTGAAAAGACCATATACAATCCTGCAAGGCTAATTAAAATAGCCGTTAGGATATAAACCCGACCATTCCAGCTATGAAATGTGGGGTATTTTGTACGCACTTTAGGGATAAATTGTAAAGGCCCACAGAAGGTGATGACTGCGGCTAAAAATAAATGGACCATCAATGCTATATTGCCAATGATATCTCCTGCTATTAGCCCATTATAGAGTACCTTGTTCCAATGCTCATAATCGCCTGTAAAAAAGGAACTGCCATAGAAAGACACAATATGTACGACAAAAAGGAACTGCCCAATCACCGCTACCATAAATAATAATTGGGTCGCTTTTTTCATTAATTGATTGGCTTTGGCTGCATTAGTTGGTCTTAAATTAGTCGTTTGAGAAGTCGGGTTCATGCTTTTTTGTTTGAATATGAATAATTTTAATAGTCAAACAAAGGTCTAAGAAGGCAGGATTTTTTACAATTCTAATAGGTGAGTTGGAGAAAGTTGTCTGCAACTTGGTGGTTTTAGTCGGTGAACTGAAGTTCACCTATACGCCACCATTAATCTGCTGATAAAACAAAGCTTTATAAGTGTCCGAAATGGGAATTAATTGCTGCCCTATTTTGATGCGATTTCGTTCAATCGCCTCTATTTTATTAAGGGCAACCATATAAGATTTATGCACTCGACAAACTTTAGTAGGCGGGATTAATTGTGCTAATTCTTTAAAATTTTGCAGCGTCATAATTCTTTTGGTTGTCATATGAATTCTGCGATAATCTCGCATACCTTCAATGTAGAGAATTTCGTCAAAAAGCACTCTTTCTAACCTATTCTCCGTTTTGACAAAAATAAATTCTAAAGAAGTTGAAAGGGGTTGCTGCTTCCTTAAATTTTCTTGGGCTTTAGTAACTGCTTGCAAAAAACGATGGAAAGTAAAGGGTTTTAGTAAATAATCGGTCACATTTAGCTCATAGCCTTTTAAAGCATATTCTTGATAAGCTGTCGTAATGATGACCTGACTTTCAATTTTTGCGCTTTCCAATAATTCTACCCCCGTTAGTTCGTCCATATTTATATCTAAAAAAAGCACGTCTACTTGATGCGTTCTTAGGTAAGCCAATCCCATTAAGGCATTATCAAAAGTAGCCGTTAGTTTTAGAAAAGGTACTTTGTTGACAAAATTTCTGGTTCGCTCCATTGCCAAAGGTTCATCTTCGATAATGATACAACTATGTGGTTGATTCATGGTTAGTTATTGATACTTAAAGCAACGCTATAAAGGTTATTGGTATGCGCTATTTTTAGTTGATGTCGCTCTGGGTAAATTAACTGTAGTCGTTTTTGGATAAGTTCGTTTCCAAGGCCATTGCTATCTTCCTTATTTTTTCGATAAGGGTCAAATTTATTTTCACAAATCATCTGAATATGTTCCTTATCAATCTGAATATCAATTGTTATGGCATTCTCCAGTTTTTTATTATTGGTATGCTTAAAAGCATTTTCAATAAAAGGAATGAAGACCATTGGTGCTATGGTTTGCCCATTCACAATGCCTTTTACCGCATACTTGACATAACTTTCATTCGCCGTTCTAATTTTCTGTAAGGCTATGTATTTTTCAATATACTCCAACTCTTTAGCCAAGGGAATTTCTGCCGTTTTTGTTTCAAATAACATAAACCGCATAATGTCTGACAACTTATTCAAATAGTCCGATGCTTCGTTGGCATCTTTTAAAATAAGGACATCTATGTTATTGATGGTATTAAATAAAAAGTGCGGGTCTAATTGGGCTTTCACCAAAGCCATTTCCATTTCGTGGTTTTTCTTTTGGAGTGCTTCTTTCAATTTTATTTCTTTAAACCAAGTCAGAAATCCACTGATTAATAAAGCGATTACTTCCGATAAAAAAGCAATTAACGTCATAAAAACCATAGGCAATACGAAGCAATCCCAAGTATATTCTTCCGTCTCACCAAGGGTGCTGTACAATACATAGATACCCGACAAAGCTGCACCAACGGCGATTAAACTACCGAATAAGAGGGCGGAAAGTATTTTTTTAAAGCGAAGAAATTTAGGAAATAACCAAAAATAACAAGCGTAAAAACCAATGACTGGCGGAACAATGACCAGTCCAAATATAATTTTAAAATAGTAATCAAATCTTTCCTCAGGAACGTCTCCTTGAAAATAAATACCAAGTATTAACAGCCATAAAAAAATATAGCAAATCCAAAATCCGATATGTAATACAACAACAATCGACTTATTCATGCAGCATTTAATATTGATGAATG
>CALFWI010000227.1 GCA_937928615.1 uncultured Saprospiraceae bacterium
CCTAATAATTTTGGAAAAGTAGCCGCTTCTAATCGTTCAGGAGCGACTAAAACTTCACTCCATAATTGTCCTTGGATGCCTATGACATTTTCTTGCGCCTTGGGGTTTAATTTTGTTTTGCCTGCTGCCATTGCTTTTCTATCTAATTTTTCGCCGTATCTGCCCATCTCTGCTGTTTTGAATAAATCAAAAGGCACAAAATCGTAAGCGGTTCTAGTATTGACATAGCCTGCCCAATATAAACCTGCATTTTCTGGGTCTTTATCATAAGCTAAATCGAAGTACAAATTAGAGGCATTACACAAGACCACTTTGTAGCCTAAATTCGCCAATTGATAAGCAATATCTTCTCCACCCCAGCCAAAAATAGAATTCCAGATATAAGGGACAAATTTACTTTTCACAAATTCTGGATTAGGGCGACGAGGAGCGCCATGCCCTGCTAGTTTTAAGGCAATTTCTTCCCAACCTGCGACTATCAAATTTCGTTCTTCAAATAAGCTATTTATATTTTTAAGGAAGTAATTGGTCATCCCAATTTCGTCGCTTTCAATTTTTGGATTATTGGCAACTAATGCTTGACAAATCGGTGATTTTTGCCACGCACCTTTTGGCACTTCATCTCCACCTGTATGAATGGATGTTAATTTAACCCCTGCTTTTTTATGTAGCGCAATGACCTCGTCTACTACTTTTTCAATAAACGCATACGTGGACGGTCGGCAAACATTGACCACGTTGTCGTTATAATTTTGTGCCGTTCGATATTCCGAAGCATCATTTGGGTCGTTTAATAAATATTGATTGGCTTCGGCTGTTTTACCAGCTGCCATTAATCTTTTATGACGGGCATTCATCGAAATAATGGCTGCCCTAGCGTGTCCTGGCAAATCAATTTCTGGAATGACCTCGATGTGTCTTTCATTCGCATATTGTATAATTTCGATATATTCCTCTGTGGTAAAATACCCCGAACCAGCATAACCAATCGCTTCCGTAGATGCTCCAGAACCATAAGAGGGCTGTAGGTGGTCACTTTCATCTATTGTATGTCCACGTTTTGACCCTATCTCTGTCAATTCAGGTAAGCCCGGAATTTCTAAACGCCAGCCTTCATCATCTGTAATGTGAAAATGGAATTTATTCAATTTATAACTCGCCATTAAATCCAGTAATTTTTTAACCAATTTCTTAGAATGAAAATTTCTAGCAACGTCCAACATCAAGCCTCTATATTCAAATCTAGGGGCATCTTCAATCGTGAGTTCTTCAAAAGTTATCGCTTTATTTTTTTGTTTATAAGCATCATTTGGAATTAAGGCTAACAAACTTTGAAGGCCATAAAAAACGCCTGCGGCATCCGTTCCCTCAATTGAAATTATTTCATTCTCGCCGTCCACTTTAAGTCGATAAGCTTCCGTCTTTTTACCTGCAATTGGCGTTGAGACCGTAGACAAAGCAATACTTTTATTTCCGATTGCTCCTGCGGCAATCGGTTTTATAGACAAGCCTAAACCTTCTAATTCAGCCGCCAAATAATCCGCTTCTCCTTTTAAATCACCAAAGTAATTGATAACAAAATCATTATTTATACCTAGTATTCCTTTCCCCTTACTCACTTTTACAGGCGTAGGAATGACTGGTAATAACTCCCTCTTTGGTAGTTTGGTTAATTTAGCATTCTGATTATACCGATATTGATTGGTAGGAATCGGAAATTTATCCGTTGGCGCTCGGTGTAATTGTTGATCCGTAATAAAAGGCGCAATAATATAATCTTTGATAGTCTGTGGTGCTGTTTCTGTTCCATCTTCCTTTTTGTACACCGCATATAAACCTATAGGCCCATCACTACTTTTCGTTGCCCAATAAGCACCTTTATATTGAATAACTACGCTCTCTCCAACTGGTAAGTTGAAATTTTCGCTTGGTGCTAATTTATAAAAGTCCCCATTAATATGGGTAAATTCCGCATTTCCAGTTGCTGTTTTTCCAGAAATTGGTCCATTTAGTTGACTAAAATAAAGGGTCCAATTATTGGTCAAGGTTGTTTTGCCTTCATTTTTTAAGGTAAAAGTCGCAAATTGAAGATTATTACCAGATTCATCCACATCGTTTTTCACCAGTTTCCACGTAACGGCTATGGCTTGCGCCTCAGTAATCGTAGTTGTTGATTGAGTGGTATCGGATTGGCAATCAATTAAAAGAATTGAAATTAATAAAAGGAAGAAGATTTTGGTTAATCGCATAATGATACAGGATGACATGATTATATAGGATTTACAGGATGGAACTGCTCCATAGTTTAGTAACGAATAAAAAACAAAATGGACGTTTTATATTTAATTCCCTACGGACTCGCCCGCATGGACAGGCGTGCTCGTTTATTTATCCCAAGGATTAAAAATTATTCAAATTGTTTTTCCAGCGTTAGGAACAAATAAATTAACAAAATTCAGGAAATTAGCCATCCTGTAAATCCTGCATAATCCAGTCATCCTGTAAATAGAAAAGCCCAATGCAGAACATTGAGCTTCCAAAAGTAAAAAAAAAAAAATAAAAAAAAGTTTTTACAAAATGACGAGATTATTTAGGATTATCAAGATGATATTTCAATCATATATTCCTATAAAATCAAGCATCTTTATTTCTTTACTCAACAAAATTATAAGACCTTGCGGATATTAAATCCTGTAAAATCTTGCATAACCTTGTTATCCTGTAATTTATTTCATTGCGCCAGGGTTGGCATCATTATATCTCGTTGTAACTACTTTCCAATCAATTACATTGAAGAAAGCTTGTACGTAATCAGGTCTTCTGTTTTGATAGTTTAGGTAATAAGCATGTTCCCAAACGTCTAAGCCTAAAAGTGGTGTACCATCTTCTGGCACGACATCCATTAAAGGATTATCTTGGTTTGCGGTAGAACAGATAAATAATTTATCATTGCTATCTGTACATAACCAAGCCCATCCTGAACCAAAACGAGTTCCAGCAGCAGCAGCAAATTCTTTTTTGAAGTTCTCAAAAGAACCAAAATCTTTGTCAATTGCTTTCTTGATGTTCATTCTATCAGAAGGCTCCCCTCCGCCGTCAGGAGACATACTCGTCCAAAACAAAGAGTGATTGTAAAAACCACCACCGTTATTTCTAACACCCGCAGAATATTGAGAAACATTCGCTAAAATATCTTCAATTTTCTTGCCTTCTAAATCCGTTCCAGCAATAGCAGCGTTTAATTTATTGGTATACCCATTATGGTGCTTTCCGTGGTGAATTTCCATCGTTCTTGCATCAATATTAGGTTCTAAGGCGTCATGTGCATAAGGTAATGCAGGCAATTCAAAAGCCATATTTTGTTAATTTTTAAGGTTTATAAAGTAAATTCGAGTCGTGTTCTTTAAAACAGGCGTAAATATAATAAGTTTATAGGAAAGTGCATTAGTTTGAAGACAGAAAGGTTCAGCCGCAGAAAGGCGAAAAGGTAGAAAGGCATTTTGAATTAAAAAATGACCGAAGCAGAAATGGTGAAAAAAGAAAAAACCAATTACCTTTGTGCCCTTAATCAACAATTAGTAAATCATGAAATACAGAAAAGAAAAAGATAGTATCGGTTATATTGATGTGCCAGCGGATAAATATTGGGCGGCACAAACCCAGCGGTCTAGTCAAAACTTTAAGATTGGCGGTCAAAAAATGCCACAAGAAGTCATTCAAGCTTTTGCCATTTTAAAGAAAGCTGCGGCCACAACCAATGCGGAATTAGGGGTTTTGCCTAAGAAAAAAGCAACTTTAATTGGTAAAGTTTGTGACGAAATTTTAAAAGGCAAATTAGATGACCAATTTCCATTAGTTGTTTGGCAGACAGGTTCTGGTACACAATCTAATATGAATGTGAATGAGGTCATTGCCAATAGAGGTCATGTACTACAAGGCGGGACTTTATTAGATGAAAAGAAATATTTACATCCAAATGATGATGTGAATAAATCGCAGTCTTCTAATGATACATTCCCTACTGCCATGCATATTTCAGCTTATAAAATGGTCATGGAAAATACCATTCCTGGCTTGGAAGGATTGCGAAAAACGTTGAATAAGAAAGCTAAGAAATTTGCCAAAGTCGTTAAAATCGGTCGTACCCACTTTATGGATGCCACGCCTGTAACGGTTGGACAAGAATTATCTGGTTATGTGTCTCAAATAGACCACGGTATTGCGGCTATCAAGCATACCTTGAAGCATTTAGGAGAATTAGCCTTGGGAGGAACAGCAGTAGGAACGGGTTTAAATACGCCTAAAGGCTATGATAAATTAGTTGCTAAGCATATTGCCGATTTAAGTGGCTTACCTTTTAAAACAGCCAAGAATAAATTTGAAGCATTGGCTGCACATGATGCCATTGTAGAATCTCATGGTGCGTTAAAAACCGTTGCCGTTTCTTTAATGAAAATTGGGAACGATATTAGAATGTTAGCATCTGGTCCTCGGTCTGGTATTGGCGAATTAATTATTCCTGCGAATGAACCTGGTTCTTCTATTATGCCAGGGAAGGTTAATCCTACCCAATCAGAAGCTTTAACCATGGCAATGGCACAAGTGCTGGGGAATGATGTGGCAATTAATATTGGTGGTGCAACAGGACATTTTGAATTAAATGTTTTTAAACCCATGATGATTTTTAATTTCTTGATGTCTGCTCGATTAATTGGGGATGCGGCAAGAAGTTTCGATGAAAATTGTGCGCAAGGGATTAAGCCTAATCTAAAAAGAATTAAGGAGCATTTGAATAATTCTTTGATGTTGGTGACGGCTTTGAATACTAAAATTGGGTATGATAAAGCAGGGACGATTGCTAAAAAAGCGTATAAAGAAGATAAAACGTTAAAGCAAGCAGCTATAGAATTAGGCTATTTGACTGCTAAAGAATTTGATGAGTGGGTACGACCAGAGGATATGACTGGAGGGATGAAATAGCAATTAGCAAAAATAAAAAAAGCGGTTATCGAATACTATACGTTTCTGATAACCGCTTTTTTATAATACATTTTCTGATATTATTATTTAGATTTTTCTCCATTTTTGTTAGCTGATTTCTTTTTTTCAGCTAATCGAATAGGTTATTTTATCAACACTTTCCTATTCCCCAACATTTCATTATTGCTATCAAAAATCGTAAAAATATGTACACCTTCTTCAAGTGTCTCCCTATCTAATATATAAAATTCTCCACCAACGACATTTTCAGAACGCACCAATTGTCCAAGGCTATTAAACACGCGCAAATAAGTCGCTGTTTCAAAATTAGCTAAGTCTAGAACTGTAAATTCCGTAAAAGGATTAGGCGCAATCTCTAGCGTGGGTAAATGTTGTGCTAAGTCAAACAATCCAACGCTTGTCGGTTTTAAAGAAATCTTTAGGTTCAAACTATCATCAGGTTCAAGCCTAATTTCCATTAAATGAGTTTCATATCCATCCGCAGAAATTTCCACCTTAAAATTGCCCGGCATCGCACCAAATTTATGGATACCTTCTAAAGTAGCAGGTACCTCCACATCCATTTTATGAATATAAAAAGTCGCATTCACTATTTTTTCTGCCGTACTAGCATCCTCAATTGTCGCATAAAACCGACCTGCACGCGCATTATTAAACGTCCAGACATACAGTCCGTCCTCTCTATTTCCACCAATTATTTTACCTGAAGGCAAATAAGGACAAGCAGACCAAAGTCCGCTAAACCCGCCGCTTAAACCATCAAATGTATCATAATAGCCCACTTCTACAGGCACAGCAGGGTCTTTGACATCGACTATTCGTAGTCCTTCTGTATTATGTGAAAAAAAAGCATAATTTCCTTTTACATAAGGATTATGGGTCAAACTCTCTAAGTTTCCAGAATAAGTAGCGACCTCAAATAAATTGGCTAAATTTTCAATATTCCAAATTCGTGCAGGTAAACCATCTTTTTCGGAACTGATAATTAAGTGTCGATTATCTTCTGTCGTCCAAGCACTATGCGTATTTCCGCCTGGGGCCTCAATTTGCGCAACCAAAACAGGATTAAATTTATCCGAGATATCTACTATATCAATAACGCCTTCGTAAAAAGCAGCGGCATACAAATAATCACCTTTGATATGTGCATCATGAATATAATAACCAGGATTATAGGTACTCACCTCTCTTGGATTAATCGGGTCAGTAAGGTCTAAAATATTCACGCCACAGTTACCACACACGCCCATTACATAAACGTAAGGTGCTTCACTGTAAATATCTCTTTGAATAATATGGCCTCGAGTAAAAGTTTCGCTGTAAGTATTGACTAAATTAGCCGTCGTTGGTAAGTTAGATAAATCTATAATTTGCATGCCTTCCCCTTCGCCATCACCTTCTGTAGTTACATAAGCATATTGCCCTAATACAGTAATTTCTCGCCAATTAGAAGATGGCCCAGGAATAAATGCTAATTCATTAATAGGTTGGTCATCAATGGTATAAATAGCCGTTCCCGTCTTAGTTCCTAATAAGGCATATTCTCTTCTAGATGCCAAATCTACGTAAGTCCAACTGCCAGAATATCGAGTATCTCCACGATGATACTGTCCAAAAAGTTTGACATTTTCGCTGTCTTGTGCAAAAGAAACTAAACTAAAGAAAGTACTCAGTAAAAGGGTAATAAAGGGGATTTTCATGGGATATAACTGTTCTGAATTATTTCAACATTTATAAATGTACACCTGCAAAGACGCAAAGATTCCTTTTTAAATAGCTTTACTTTTATTGCCTTTGTGAACGTTGTCAATTTATAAAATATTATAATATCAAAAAACTATCCAAAACCAATTCTTTTCTTTGTTTTACCTAAATTTTCTTTAAGCGCAGCCATTCTAATCGCAGTTACCCCTGCTTCCACGCCTTTATTTCCATATTTACCACCCGCCCTATCCAAAGCTTGTTGTTCATCATTAGGGGTTAATAAACCGAAAATAAAGGGTTTAGCTGTTGCAATACTCAAATTGGTTAGCCCCATTCCTACCGCTTGATTGATATATTCATTATGACTAGTTTCTCCTTTGATGACACATCCTAAGCAAATAACAGCATCCACTTGATGTTTTGCGGCTAGCATTGCTGCCCCGCCTGTCAATTCAAAAGCCCCTGGGACTTGAACGGTATGGATGTTATCTTCTTTTGCTCCATGCTTGATAAGCGTATCATAAGCGCCTTCATATAATGCATGGGTGATATGTTCATTCCAATCTGCGAC
>CALFWI010000228.1 GCA_937928615.1 uncultured Saprospiraceae bacterium
TAAAAGCATTATTTAGTAAAACCATTCCCGAACTGGAAAAGCCGCAATTAGAGTGGCGCAATAATATTATTCAAGGAATTCAATCTTTAGAAAAAGACACGCTTATTTTTTCTCATTTCATGACGATTAATGCGATTGTTGGTTGGATAAAGAACGATAATCGAGTGGTGAGTTATTATCCAAATTATTGTTCGATTACGCAAATCGAAAAGGTTGGGAATCAATTTTTCATTAAATCATTGGGAAAGGAATTATCGACGGTTGTTCAGTAAGTAAAAAACAATTTTGACAAGATAAACCTATTCAATAAAAAACTACTTGCCATTATTTAATAATCCGTGGGGAAATAAAATCCGTGGGGGTAATCACTTCAAAAACTGTTTAAAATCAAACCAATAATGCTTCCCAATTAGCAATTGTTTCCCTTTCTTCATCAATAAAAAAACACTTGCCATTATTTAATAATCCGTGGGGAAATAAAATCCGTGGGGGTAATCACTTCAAAAACTGTTTAAAATCCGACCGATGATTCTTCCCAATAGGCAATTGTTTCCCATTTTTCATCAATAAAAAATTACCTTCCACATAATCAATGTATTTCCGATGAATCAAAAAGGATTTATGAATTCTATAAAAGTCATTTTCGGGCACTTGTTCGACAAAACTAGTCAAGGTTCGAGGCGTTAAGTGAAATTGGTCTCTGAGCCAAACTTTTACATAATTGCCATAGCTTTCAAAATAATAAATTTCGGATAAATCAACATTAATCAACCGTTTGTCCGCCTTAATAAATAAAGTAGTATCCATTTCTTTTTTAGGCAGTTCACTAGTTATACTCCCCTGCCGTAATTGATGCATTTCTTGCGCCTTATTCACCGCTTTCAAAAATCGGTCAAACCGAAAAGGTTTTAGTAAATAATCACAAACGTCCAATTCAAAACTCTCCAAAGCATATGCTTGATAAGCCGAAGTAATAATTGCCAAAGGCGGATTTTTTAAAGTCCGTAGGAAATCCAAACCTTTTATTTTTGGCATATTTATATCCAAAAAAAGTAAGTCTACTGCTTGATTTTGCAGGAACGAAATCGCTTCGGTTGCCAAGTTACATTGTCCCACTATTTCAATAAAAGATACATCTTTCACGTATTCTAAAATGACCATGTGTGCCAATGGTTCATCGTCAATAATAAGTGCTTTAAGCGGTGTTTGATTCATGTTTATTAGGTTTTAAATAGTACCGACGAAACTTGCCCTCGATTTGTCGGGGTTCATTCGACGACGAGTAACTTCTCATCAGGAAAAATAAATCTGTCCGTGTTCCTTAAAATAAGCCAAACTCTTAAAAGTGTGTTGTTCATTTCTAGGTAATAATTTCACTTTTTCTTTATCAACAAATTCAGCAGATAAAACCTCTTCTTCGTCTAAAACAGCTATTTCTCCATTAAATTGATTGCTATAAAATTCTATATTAAAATATTGTACAACATCTTGGTTCGGGTATTTTACAGTTTCAACAACTGGATTAGAGCCAATGCCTATCACTTGTACGGCCAAAATATCTATCCCTGTTTCCTCTTTGACTTCTCGAATAATACATTCCCGAATCGTTTCATTTTCTTCCAAGCCGCCAGCGGGCAATCCCCAATTACCATTATCTTTTCGTCGAATCATCAAAATTTGTCCTTGCTCATTTTCAATAATAATTCTCGCTCCTGGATGAATAAATTTTCGGTGACCAATTAATTGTCTAAGACTTTTAATATAATTCTGCATATGCTATTTTTAAAGGACAAAATCATGTATACGCAAAGTAGCTTTAAAATGGTTATCTTTTTCTTCCACAACTATTTCCTGTTGATTAGGGAATCGCAGCGCCATCCGCCGTTTTAAATTTTGTAGCCCTATACCAGCGGGCGCATTATTTTTTTCTTCTAAAGAATTGGTACAAATAAACACCAATTGCTGCCCATCACTTTTTAAAGAAAGATGCAAAAAACAATCATTTTCAGCGGGTTCAATGCCATGTTTAAAAGCATTCTCTACAAAAGTGATGAATAACAAAGGCGGGATGCGTAATTCTTCATCCGTTATAGCCTTATCAAATTTAAAATCTAACTGTTTATGTAACCGAATTTGTTGCAGTTGTATATAATCTTCGATGTACTTAATTTCTTCTTTTAACAAAACCGTTTCTTCTTTTCCTTTGTAAATCACGTAGCGCATCAGTTCCGATAATTGCATAATGACCTCAGGCGTTTGTTTGTCCTTAACGATACTCAACGCGTAGAGGTTATTTAAGGTATTAAAGAAGAAATGGGGATTGATTTGTTGTTTTAATAAGTTGAGTTCGGTAGCAGATTTTTCTTTTTCTAAATTGGCAATTTGACTGTTTTGTTCAAACCATTGCATAGCAACAATAACAGGTACACTTACAATCATTATTAAAGCAGGAAATATGCCTCTGTCCTTTGCAAAAGGATGTATTTAGATAGGGCTATCCGATGATATAGGCTGATAAAATGGAAAAAGTAACATGATTTGACTTAAAATAGGATAAGCAATCAAAATGATTAAAACCACTATAAATCCATAATAAACAATTCCTTTTTTACTTAAAAATTGGGGAATAAGGTAATATCTATTGACATAATAGAACCCATAATACCCCATGAGTATTAAAAAAACTTGAATGCCGTAATATAATAAACGACTAATTATTAAAAAAATATTTGACGTTCCTTGACCTTCAAATCTTTCAATCATATTTAGGTTAGTCGCCATGCCAACGAATACACTCATAAATACAATTAAAATAAATAATAACTGGTCTAAACCTAATCGTTGCGACCATTTTTTACTATTGAACCAAGCACGCAAATTACTACTCAATTGAATGCCCATTTCTGTAGCTAAAACAGAAACACTAATAGTTGGATGAAAAGAAGCTTGAAAGGCCATTCTGTCTTCAGTTCCATGCATATAATTATCTATAGGAAAGAGGCCTTCAAAGTATTGTTTTCGGAACATGTGGAGTAAGGCAGGGTGTAGCATAAAACAATAAAACCAAAGTATCTTATTCAACCAATTAGGTAATTTATCCGCTATTTGCTTTCTAAAAAATGCGTATGATAACACGGGAAAATAAAGGGCAACAATCACAAAAAAATAATACATATAATTCCCCCAAGTTTCCTTAACCATCGATATATGAAGCAAATGACTAAAAAAGAGAAATAAAGTCAGGTACATCCAGACCGTATGGTCTAATAAAAAGGAGGTTATATTTTTCAAAAATCGATTCATACTAGGTATTATTTAAATTCAATTGCAAGTAACAAAAAAAGCCTTTGATAAGCGAATTAGACTTATCAAAGGCTTCTTTTCCGTGATGAAAGGCATTTTTCACTAAAGTCGAGACTGTTCAGTTAACTGTGTTTGCACAAAAATTCAGGTTTAAAAATCAAAGGCTTAACTCTCTACTGCCACTGTTTACGGCCTACTGTCCTAAAGCCTTTTCGCCATTTCCAAATCTTGTGCCGCTTCTGCCTGTTTCCCTAATGCCTGATAAGCATTCGCTCGACTATTATACAATCGTTTGTCCGCAGGATTGAGTTGTATGGCAGTATTATAAGCAGCAATAGCAGATTGCGCATCTCCTGTATTTCGATGACTGAGCCCTAAAATATACCACTGTTCGGAAGTACCTGTTTTCATAGAAAAATACTTGGTCAAATCGGGAATCGCTTTAGTTAATTGATTCGTACTATAGTGGATTAAACCTCGATTTAAGTAACCGTTCGCATTATTTTTGTCTAATTCCAGTCCTTTATTAATATCTTCTAAGGCTTGGTTAAAATTACTTTGAGCGGCATAAGCTACGCCTCGATTAATATATATTTCTCCAAAAGGTTTAGGTAAATTAATACCAATATTATATTTTTCAATCGCTGGTGAAATTTGCCCTAAATCAAAAAGTGTTTTGCCCCAGCTATTATATAATGTTGATTTTTCTGGTTCAATCGTTACTGCCTTTTCATAATCTCTTAATGCTAAATCCAGTTGTTTCGTATCTTGATAATAATCTGCTCTATTGGACCAAGAAGTAATGGCTCTTTCATCGTAATTAATCGCAGAAGTCCAAAGCGTTTCCCCATTTTGCCAGATTTTATTTTGTTGCCAAGTCATATAAGCAAAAAGGAATAAATAAGCCCCCATACCAATCGGTAAAAGTTTAGCCAAAGATTTATTTGCCAAGCCTTTTTCATACCCATAAGCCAATCCTATAAATAAGCCCAAATAAGGAATATAAGTAAATCGGTCTGCCAAAAAACCTTGTCCAGCTCCGATGATTTGTAGCATAAAAAATACATTCACTGTAAAAAAGGCAAATGAAAAAACTAATACCCTATACCCTTTCGTAAACGCATAAAATAAGGCACCTACTAATCCTAGAGACACTGCTGTTCCTGCATAAAATTGCCAACCTAAACTAGACGGGTAAGCATAAAGGGGAGACATGGCATAAGGGTAAATAAATTTGGCTAGATAAATCAAATAAGTATAGCCACCAATAAATAATCTATCCACAAAAGTATACGTAGCTAGTTCTTCTAACGACCCTTCATTGGAGAGTAAAAAGACCCCCAATAAACCAACGAATAAAGACAATAGAAAGTAAGGAATTTTTTCAATAATCAACTGCCAGTTAATCGGTCGTTTAAACCAATAATCTATTGCTAGAAAAGAAAGCGGTAAGGCAACTGCTTGTATTTTTGAAAATAAAGCCAAAACAAATAAAAGGATAATCGACGCGTATATTTTTTTATTACTTCTACTAGTATTAAGATAGCGAATGTATTGAAAAATTGCTCCTAAATAAAAAGCACCAAACAACACGTCTTTTCGCTCTGTAATCCACGCTACTGATTCTACTCGCATCGGATGAATCCCAAAAAGTAAGGCGACTATCCCTGCCGCTATCGGAGATAAGTTTAATAATAAGGCTATTCGATACACCAAAAACACACAAATCAAATGTAGTAAAACATTATTGAGGTGAAAAACCATTGGATTTAAACCAAACATTGCTTTTTCTATCGCAAAGCTTAGTATCGTCAAAGGATTATAGTTTCCTATCACGGTACTAGAAAAAATGCCTTTAATGCTTTGCCAGTCAAAAGTTTGTAAATATGGGTTCTCTAGAATATTTATCGGGTCGTCCCAATTTACAAAATCGTACTGTAGCGTAGTACTAAATAAAATACCCGTAAAGACTAAAATCCCTAAGATTGGTAATAATAATTGTCGGTTATTCCAAAACCCTGTTTTTATAGAGCGCTTTTTTATTGCCTTTTCTTTTTTAGGTTTCACTTTCTTTGTGGCCATTTTTTTTGGTAACTTTTCGATGAGGGGAATTTGTTCTACTAATAGGAATACGGATTGGATTGGGAATAAGATGCTACCACTAATGTTTTTCTGTAGTGCCAAGTTTTGCTTAGTGTATTATACCACGGATGAAAAGTCAATCGATTTTAGCAACGGATGAATGGCAACGGATATTTTCACTATAGTATTTTTCTCTAGTATCAACTCTTGTTTGGTGAATAAGCTTCAATACTAACCATCCCGCCCGCTTTGCGGTTCACTCGCTTGAATGTTCCCCGAACATTCACCCTGCAGGTTCGCTCACTTATCCTGTAAATCTTGCAAAATCATGTCATCTTGTAGCCTTCACCACGTTTTTATAGCCCTTCACCATTAAAAATAGATAAAAAGCGCTTTTCCGCTTAGCTTTGTAGCATAGCAATCACTCGACGAACTTTGCACCAATCCGTATCTGATAATTTCAAATTAGGGGATACGTTTGCTCCAATCAATCGTCTTCAAAAAAATAAAGTATGAGTCTAAGTATTTCCAACCTCACCAAAGTTTATAATAATGGCGTGAAAGCCGTAGACAATTTAAATCTAGAAATCGGTACAGGCATGTTCGGTTTACTAGGGCCAAATGGTGCGGGTAAATCGACCTTGATGCGGACCATTGCTACGCTACAAAGTGCGGATGCTGGCAGCATTACGTTTAAAGGAATTGATGTCTTTAAAGACCAAATGAGCCTAAGAAAAATATTGGGCTATTTACCACAAGAATTTGGCGTTTATCCCAAAGAATCGGCGGAAAGTTTATTGGATTATTTTGCGACCTTAAAAGGCGTGGCGTCCAAATCAGACCGAAAGAAGTTGATTCAAGAAGTCTTAGAATTAACAAATTTATGGGAAGTCCGCAAAAAGCATGTAAGTGGATATTCGGGTGGGATGAAACAACGGTTTGGGATTGCGCAATTACTACTCAATAACCCGCAATTAATTATTGTGGATGAACCGACGGCAGGATTAGACCCTGCGGAAAGGAATCGTTTTTTGAATATTCTCCGAGAAGTTGGCACACATAATACCGTTATTTTCTCCACCCATATTGTCGATGATGTCAAAGAACTCTGTACAGACTTAGCGATTATGAACGGAGGAAGGGTGTTAAAACAGATGACGCCATTGGCAGCGACCAAAGAAATAGAAGGGCAAATTTGGACCAAGAATCTAAGTCGGGATGCTTTAGAACAGACAGAGGCGCAGTTTGAAGTATTGTCTTCTACTTATAATCAAGATAATTCGATTAACATTAGAGTGTATGCAAAAGTGCAACCCGCTGATGATTTTACAGGCGTTGAACCAAATTTGGAAGATGTTTATTTTATTGCTTTAAAGCAGGATGTAAATTAATTAGAAGGGCTGAATAATTCTGGTAAAAAATCTTTAAAACTGATTTGTAAACCTTTGCAATAGGCCATGATTTCTTCTAAAGTCGCTTTCTGTTTATTGGTTTCAATTTTTTTAATGACTTTTTTAGATAAGCCTGTCTTGGCGGCTTTTTGTTTGCGTAACTCTCTATCAAGCATTTTTTGTTGCTTATCAGTCATATTGACAAAAGTACCGTCCTTGTGAAATGCCCTTAATTGAGTGGCAGACATAGCATGCAGCAAGTCTACCCATTCAGGCTCGGGTTCTTCTTCTGGCAGTTCCTCTATATTCCGTTCGATGGGAATAGGAGTGCCATTTGCGAACATTTCTTTAAGTTCTGCGACACTCATGGCATGGATTTTATCTTCCATTGCTTCTATTTCTTTTTCAGTCATCATGTTCAGTATATGCAGTTGAAACAATAATATTAAAATGTCTATCTAAACTGAAAGCAACAAACAAAACGCCTGCTTTCTTTCGCAAATTATCATTTTTTTGAATGGGAACAAACCCTCTAATGATATAACTACCTTTAAAAGGTAGCTTAGAATTAACAACGGTTATCTCTTCCTGCCGAAACAAAGCATTAATTGCCAAAAAGGAAATATTCCGCTTTTTGAATACAATATTTTCGGCAATATGGTTCAGATGCTTGGCTTTCCAGCGAAATTTTAATTGTTTGAGGGCCGTTTTTACTTGTTTATCCATTTTGGATGAGTTTAGTTTTCTAATAGTTTTTGTTAATCCCTAAAGCAAATTTAATAAAAGTTTTAAATAAATAAAATAAAAAACAAATTTTTTAAAATTGTATTATACTATCTTTAAATACGAATTA
>CALFWI010000229.1 GCA_937928615.1 uncultured Saprospiraceae bacterium
GCGCCGCCATGTCCATAAATACTGGGTGTTTCTACAATTTTTGCTTGTTTTAGTGGATATTCCCCGAAGTTTGCTGTATTATACGCTAAGGCAGCTTTTAAACCTCGTAGCATTTCTTTAGCATTATAAGCATGTTGCGGATGGTGATAAATGGTTAAATCGACGTCCTGCCATTTATCTTTTTGGAGGGCATATTCCGCTGAAAAATAAGCACCATATAGTGGAATTTTCTGTGGGGTTTTATAATGAAAATAAGCCCTATTATCTTTTGTCCATTGTTTTTGTAAATCGCCAGGCGCAATGGCAATTTGAGTTTCATAGGTGCTGACTATAGTCTCAAAATCAACCCAATCCGCATCTTGCGATTCGTGCATATTTAAATTGGCGGTACTATCATAAGGTGTTGGTAAAATTTCATTTGTCCAATAGCCAATTCTTGGAAATAAAGGCGATTGCATCATTGTTCCATTTTGCAGCACAGGACTACGTCTACGCCAAAAAGTATTTGGCGGATTTGTTAGGTCAAACTGGCAAATTAAAGTATCGCTAGGTTGCATTGGCTGGTTCAAATGGAATAATTCAAAATGGACAGGTATGCCATAAATCATAATAGCGGTATCTGCTAAAAGTAGATTGGTCGGTTGATTAAAAGTATACTTAGCTTGATTACCGAGGACAGAAAAAAGGAGTATCGAATCTATTGCTTTATCCGTTGTATTGACCAAAGTATGCGTTCCCTTGAGGTGAAAATCATTGCTTGTTGGAAAAAGGTACATTTCTGCAAATACCGATTTGATTTTGGGTTGTGGTAAATGTTTGAAAGACTCAAATTGAGTCGCCATTTTTTGCTCAATTCGTTCCTTTGTCTCGGTTGTCCAACCTTTATTTAAAACTTGATCTTCGTACCAAATAAAACTACCTATACTAAAAAAGACAATTAGTAAACCTACCATTCCCAACCCTACTTTTTCTTTAGCTAGTTTAATCGCTAATTGAAACCGTTCTCCAAAGGAACTAGCGACCCCTCGATTCCACCAACAATAAGTGCCTAAAAACAAAAAGCTACCAAAAATCAGCCAATAACATTTGTATAATAAATATAAAGGCAAAGAAGTCGCATAACCCGTCATATCCGAATAATGAAAAGCAGGCCCCCAATTATATTTAAAAATGTTATGGTCAATGTCAATTAAATGCAAATGAGCAATGCCCGCCATACCCATAAATAACAGAAAGAATCCGAGGTAAGCATTGGAGAATAGCGTCTGTATAAAAAGAGCGACCAATGCCCAGATAATAAAGGTGAACCATTGCAAACCAAATAATTCAAAGAGATAATGTCCTATTTCAAAATCATAAAAACCATTTGCTGCTTGTACTAAAACACCTCCGATAAACACCAATATTAATAATAAGCCTTGCATTTTTAACAAGGCTAAAAACTTGGACGTTAATAAGACCCAACTTGGAACGGGTGTATTATCCACTAAACCAAAAATATTGCTGACTTTACCTCGATGAACTAATAAGCCTGCATACAAAAAAGTCAAAATAATAATGGTAATCGAAGCATAATGCATCGGAAAGCCTAGCATTTTCCAAGTCATTGGCAAAGTTGCTGCACCATAACTAGGATTGATTTCTGCTTGCTTAAAAATGATGACGCCAATTCCTGCGATTAAGACACTAAAGAAAAGACCGCCCGTTAAGATATATTTTAATTCAAATAAGGATAATTGCCAAACGGTTTTTAGTTGTTGTTTAAAGGAATAGTCGAAATTGACGACTGGTAATTTTACTTTAAGAACATGCCGAAAAAGGCTTTTGGTTTGTAAGGATTGTTTCCTCTCCCTAACCCCCTTCAAAGGGGGAAAGTGTTTCGGTATAATTAAAAAGTTTAAGCTTTTAAAGCTAAGATTAGTTTGTTGAAATTGAAAACTTCGATACAACCAAGTTCCTAAAATAGCAGTTATACTTAACCAGATTAACCGATTATAAATCACCAATTCGCCAAGTGGTAACATTAATTGATTCCGTTCTGTAATTGTCCAGTTTTTGGTATAATAATTAGTCGCATATTGCCCAAAAGGGTCTAATAAAGCTGCTAAGAAATCATTATGCCCATTTCCTAAACTACTACTAATCCCCATTTGGAAAAAGTATAATAATAGTACACTAATAAATCCTGCATAAATATTTCGAGTAAATAGAACGATGGCAAAGATGATAACTCCAAATAGTAAAATGTTAGGAATTAGGTATATGCCATAAATGTAGCCATAAGTAATCAAGCTAAACTCCCTCACTAAATTAGGGTCATGACCTGGAAATCTTGCACCTAAAAAAATCCCTATCCCAGAGAAGCCAACAATAAATAAAGCCAGTAGAAAAGCAATGCTAAATTTTGCCCCAAGAAAATGACTTTTTTTAATAGGAAAAGAATAGAGTAAAGCATGCGCATTTTGATGAAAATCTCTAGCTACCGTTCGACCAAAAATAGTAGGCAATAAGAATAAGATAAAAATCAAAAATTTATTGATAATCGTTAAAATACCAATTGGGGAATTAGCAATTCTGGCGATGTCATCGGTACTAGTGCGTGCGGCAAACACGCCTGCCCATTCTGCTGATTGCAACATGGGCAACAAGCAGAGGAAGAAGGCATAAACGTAGGTCGATGGTTGTTTGAGCCAGTACTTAAGTTCGTATTTGAAGATAGTATAATACAATTTTAAAAAATTTGTTTTTTATTTTTAAAACTTAAAACTTTTCATTAAATTTGTTTTGCGAATCACCATAAACTATTGGAAAACTAAACCCATCCAAAATGGACAAACAAGTAGAAACAGCCCTTAAACAACTTAATTTTCGTTGGAAAGCTAAACATCTGAACCATATTGCCGAGAATATTGTATTCAAAAAACGGAACATTTCCTTTTTGGCAATTAGTGCTTTGTTTCGACAGGAAGAG
>CALFWI010000230.1 GCA_937928615.1 uncultured Saprospiraceae bacterium
TTATGATTATTATTCCGCTTTGCATGCTGATTTCCTTGAATATACTCAATGGTGTTGGCTATGGCTTACAACAAATTTCGATTGCGGCTCTGGTATTGGCATTGGGATTATTAGTGGATAATGGCATTGTGGTAGTAGAGAATATTAATCGTTTTGTGGCGGAAGGGATGTCTTTGAAAGAAGCGGCGGCTAAAGGGACGGGAGAAGTAGGTTTTGCGATTATTAGTTCTACGGTGACTACTTTATTATCCTTTTTTCCTTTGACCCAATTGGGCTACGGTGCAGGCGAATTTTTACGCTCTTTACCAGTAACGGTCATTATTACTTTAATTGTTTCCTTGGTCTTAGCCCTTACTTTATCGCCCATTTTAGCCAGTAAAATATTTAAATTTGGACAAGTTACTACACCTTCTTTAATGGACCGATTTCTAGATTGGTTTACCCAAAAAGTATATCGTCCAGTATTAAGTTTTTCCTTAAAAAGAGGTTGGTTAATGCTTATTTGTGCGATAGGTTTAACCGTCTATAGTATTAGCCTTTTTCCTGCTATTGGCGTGAGTTTCTTTCCTACCGCAGACAAACCTGTTTTATTAATTGACATCGAAACACCGAATGGGACGACGATTGAAAAAACGGATGAAGCGGTAAGGTTTGTAGAAAGTATTTTAGATACGATGCCTTATGTAAAAAACTATACCGCCAATGTGGGCAATGGCAATCCACAAATTTATTATAATCGAAGTTCCAGACAAGCGACCAAGCATTATGGGCAAATCATGCTCAATTTTACAGAATGGAATCCTAGGAGATTCTACACTACATTAGCACAACTGCGTCGTGATTTTGCCAATTACCCTGGTGCTAGAATTACTTTTAGTGAATTAAAAAATGCGGTTCCCTCTAGGTCAGCCATTGAAATGGAAATTTATGGAGAAGATACTGATACCTTAAAAAGAATTGCTTTTGAGATTGAAGCTATTTTAAAAACAGCAAAAGGCGTTATAGATGTCGAAAATCCATTAAGCGTGGACAAAACGGAATTGAACATCGAATTAAATAGAGAAAAAGCAGGTTTAATCAATCTTTCCTATTTGAATTTTGACCAAACGATTCGAGCGAGTTTAACGGGGTTAACGATAGACGAAGTTTCGTTTGAAAATGGCGAAGATTATCCTTTAGTGGTTAGAATGCCTTTTGATAAAACGCCGTTGATTAGCGATTTTAATAAGGTCTATTTTGCGACTCCTTCAGGTGGACAAGTGCCGTTGCGACAAGTAGCCAATATCCATTTTCAAGCAGCTAGTACAGAAATTTTGCATGGTAATTTAAATCGTTACACTAGCGTATATGCAGGCGTAATTGATGCAGATGAAGCCGTACCGATTACCGTTGCTTTATTAGATACCATTAATGCGCTCCATTTACCGCAAGGTTATTCTATTGTAGCAGGTGGAGAATATGCCAATCAGCAAGAAACTTTTGGTGATTTAGGCACTATTTTACTCCTCGCCCAAGTCGCTATATTTGCCGTATTGGTATTACAATTTCGCTCTATTTTACAACCGATTGCTGTTTTTGCAGCGATTCCTTTAGCTATTAGTGGTTCCTTCATTGCCTTATACATTACAGGCTGGTCTTTTTCTTTTTTTGCCTTTGTGGGATTCATTAGTTTAATTGGTATTGTGGTCAATAATTCCATTATTATGGTAGACCATATCAATAAATTACGAGAAAGTGGTGTAGAAAGAATTGCGGCTATCAAGGAAGGCAGTGAACGTCGATTATTGCCTATTGTGTTAACCACTATTACTACTATTTTAGGATTAGTCCCCTTAACATTAGCTGGCACTAGTCAATGGTCGCCGCTATGTTGGACAATTATAGGGGGAATGATTTCTTCTACTTTAATGACCTTATTGATAGTGCCCGTTTTATATAAATGGTTTACCTTTGATGCGAAAGTTTAAGCATTGAACGTATTTAAATAGTTTGGTTGCTTATTTTGATTGTGTAATTGTTGTTGTGTTTACCAGTCGTGTACAATCACACAATCTTTTCACAAAATATAACGAAAACCTAATTTATCCTTCATGAAAGAAGCACTTTTTTTACTCTGCCTCCTCTTTATTGGTTGCGGTGATAATAGAACTACCTCCGAAGCTATAACAGCAACAGCTACCATTAATACCACTCGACAAAAAGAATTTAATGTTTGGGCAGCCGCTGACCCACATGTTACGGTAGATGCCATTCACGGCGTAGAACCTTTACAATTAGCCCTTCGACAATCAGAAGGCTACTGGGATTTTTTACCAAAAATGGAACTGAAGTTAGGCGGCATTCCACCTGCTTTTGATTGGGATGTGATGTTATTGGCAGGAGATTTTACGTCCAGTCAATTTCCACCGAAAGATGGTGAAGGTAAAATTCTAGTCCGCCAATTTGAGGTCATGGAAAAGCATAATAGAGAAGATATTTATTCCATTGCAGGAAATCACGATGGCGATTATTATGACTTAGGGATAGGACATTGGTTTAATAAATGGATGGACCCAATGGGGGAGCATACGGAATTTTCAGGTGTCGATGCGAGTAAAAGAAGGTTTGCGCCTGAGGGTACTTGGGAACGCTATAAATTTGAGGCTGGGAATGTGCTGTTCTTGATGTTATCTGATTATAATTCTGCCCCAACGCCAGTAGGTCGAGGTTCAAGTGCGCAAAATTTGCCTGGAGGTTTCCCTGCGGGTGCGGTTACAAGGGAAACATTTAATTGGTGGAAACAGAAAGTCTTAGACAATCAAGATAAAATTATTGTTACTGTTCATCACCATGTTTTAAGAGAAACGACGACCATCTCTTTTCCAAACGGAGGAAAGGGCATTCACGCCAATAATACAGGAGATTTTGAGGGCGCTAGTTATTTGTATTACATCGTTGAAAATACTGACCCAGAAAATTTTGAGTACACTAAATCCAATACCGCTACCCCAGGTCCATTTGAGACTTTCTTAGCCGATTTTCAAGAGAAAAATGGAAAAGCTGCTATCGACCTTTGGGTAGGCGCCCATTCTCATGCACATCCACAAGACACGTATAATAATAAAGGATTGGTAGAAGCTAAATGGGGCGTTACTTTTATGCAAGTATCCGCTTTGACCCACTATCACTCAGGTCGAACGCCTATGAGTTGGTTGCTTGGTTTTGAAGATGGAAGTACCGAATTAGATATCAAAAACTATATTCATCGAGCGCCTTATTATAATCATATTCCTGCTGCTTTAATGAAATCAAAAGGGGTGATTCCCGTAGGAAAAGAAGCACCAGAAGGAGGGTTGACAAAGAATGGTTGGTATGCACCTAATGCTAAAAAGGCAACCTTGCGACATGCGTTTATTGGACCGACTAATTAATTTTATTGGTAGTAACACAACTCTGTGAGTTTGTGCCGCATATCATCATCAAAGGTCTTTAGGCCCGAAAACAGGCATTAACTTATCGAAACCGACCTAAAGTCTAAACGTTTTTCTACCAACTCAACTTAATCTTTCATCAAAATGAAAAACCATCTTTCCATAATTCTTGTTATTTTGCTATTCACTAACTGTTCGGATAAAACTGATTTTCAAGGGATTGAGCCACTAACCACAAAAATAAATACCGAAAGAACGGCTAATTATAACGAAGCAAAAAATGCCTATTTTGGGGATTTTCACATTCACACAAGTTGGTCTTTTGATGCCTTTATTTATAATGTGCGAACAACGCCAGATGATGCCTATCGTTTTGGCAAAGGGGAAGCGATTCCACATGTTTCAGGGCAGCCTATTCAATTACAAAGACCGTTGGATTTTATGGCAGTCACCGATCACTCTGAATATTTAGGCGTGATGATGCAGATGAAAGATAAAAACAATCCCTTATCTGAGTTGGACATTGCAAAAAGCATCAATGACCCAGACCCTGCTGTCTCTAAAAAAGCTTTTGGCAAAATAGGGTTTAGTATGGCTACTAATTGGCCCTACAAAGAATTAATCAAAAGAGATATTATTCAAAATACTTGGGTCAAGAATGTAGCAGCGGCGGATAGACATTATGAACCAGGAAAATTTACGACTTTTGCTGCCTACGAATGGACGTCTTCTCCTGCTGCCTATTTCAATTGGCCACAGTATGCTAGAAATATGCACCGAAACGTCATTTTTAAAGGAGGAAAAGTATCGGGTATGCCGTTTTCTTCCTTTGATTCTCAAAATCCAGAAGATTTATGGAAATGGATGGAGTTGCAACGAACCAAAGGGATTGAGTTAATGGCGATTCCACATAATGCGAATATAAGTGATGGGAAAATGTTTGCGCCAACAACGAATGATGGCGATAAAATGGATGTTGCTTATACTGAATCTAGAATGCGGAATGAACCTGTGGCGGAAGTCACCCAAATTAAAGGCACTTCTATGGTACATCCTGCTTTATCGCCAAATGATGAGTTTGCAGATTTTGAAATTTATCAATATACTTTGGGAAGAAGTGTACCACGAGTAGAAAGTCAGCCAAAAGGTAGTTTTGTGAGAGAAGCTTATAAAGATGGATTAGCCATTGCACAGGAAATAGGCGGAAATCCTTTTAAGTTTGGAGTCATTGGTAGTACCGATTGTCATAATGGGGCTAGTAATATAGAGGAAGATAATAATATTGGTAAATCAGGGGTACAAGACCCGACGCCCGAAATTAGACTAAGCGATATGAAGTCTGGCGAACGCACTCGAAAAGGGGCAGTTGGAGGCGTAGCGGGCGTTTGGGCAAAAGAAAATACGAGAGAAGCCATTTTTGAAGCCTTCCAAAGAAAGGAAGTATTTGCGACTTCTGGGCCTAGAATTAAAGTACGTTTTTTTGCTAGTTGGGATTTTGATACCTTAAATTTTGAGCAAAGTAATTGGGACTCCCTGGCGTATGAATTGGGCGTGCCAATGGGGGGCGATTTAAGTAAAAACAAAGCGAATGCATCCAAAGCTGTTGCTTTTGTAATGACGGCAACCAAAGATGGAGAAGGGGCAAATTTAGACCGAATTCAAGTCATCAAAGGCTGGGTAGACAAAGATGGACAGACCCAAGAAAAAATATTTAATGTGGTTTGGTCAGATAATCGACAACTTGGTGCAGATGGAAAATTACCTGCTGTGGGTAATACGGTAGATGTTAAAACAGCCACTTATGCTAACGATATTGGAGCAATCAGTTTACAAACCATTTGGACAGACCCTGAATTTGATGCGAGTGTACCTGCATTTTATTACCTTCGAGTTTTAGAAATTCCAACACCTCGGTGGACGACTTATGATGCCGCTGAATTGGGTGTAGATTTACCGACAGAAGTGCCTGCGACTATACAGGAACGGGCTTGGAGTTCGCCTATTTGGTATCAGCCGTGAGAAAGAAGCGAGAAGTGAGACCATTTCATTGTCAGAATAGAGAAAAACAAAAAGCATGGAAAATGTATCACCCGATAAGAATCCTAAGGAGGTTCCTAAAAAAGTAAGCGACCAAATGGTCGATAAAGGACTAGCGACTTTCAAATGGTGGAATAATTTAGCGACGCTTAATAAAGAAGATTCTATCGCCATGAGTTTGGTCAAAATATCCATCCGAATTGTAGGAATAATTATCTTAATTGCGATTTCTCCTATTGCGATTATTGCTTTAATTATTGCTTTTATGGCGGTTATTTAAAAGTCAATAAATTTGCAAATACTTCGGAACAAAATCTGGATAAGTTGTGTGCTATTATTAGTGCTGCACCAAGTTGCTCAAAAAATACTTTACTGGGAGATTCTATTTATAGACAACTACCTCGATTCTTTTTTAAGCATGCCTATTTTATTAGGTGTTATTTTACAAGAACGCCAATTTTTAATCACTAAATATTTTAACTCCAAGAAACAAGAAAGTTATTCTTTTTCGATACTAGAAACAGCAATTGCTACTATTTTCTTTGCGATAATCTTTGAAGAAGGGTTTCCAAAATGGTCGGCATCTTTCACTAAAGACTATTGGGATTATTTAGCTTACTTTAGTGGTGCTTTGGTCTTTTACTTTTTTATTAATAAAGCATCGTATTGTAAAGAATACTAAAAGTAAGTACTTAGACAAAATTAGTTTTAAATTTCCTTTGACAGGATTCACAGGATAGACAGGATTTAAATACTTGAAAATCAAGACCCTGTAAGTCTTGTTAATCTTGTCTAAAATTCAAGTTAATTTTGTTTTTCTACTTAACAAGTATTATTTCGTACTTAAAAAATTATAAATATGTGCCAAGAGAAAAATAAATTTATTTTTTGTACTTGTGATGGAGCGCGGGAAACCCTAAATCATTCTACTGAGTTGGCGCATTATACTTGGACATTGACGAATTATTTAGGGCAGAAAGAATCTTTGGTTAGAGGTAAAATAGTTCTTCCTAAGCGAGATTTAGGGAATGGATTAACTATTGAATACATAGTCAATCAACTAAATAATAATGAAAGTTTCGATTTTGAAAATGAACGACTGAATTCGTCGATAAGTACCTAAACATAATTAAACGTCATTTTTGAGGAGGCTATTTTTTCGTTATGCAAGGCAAAAATTCTCTGCATAGCCCAGCTACGGAGATAATTTTTAACATGAGCTAAGAAAGGAAGATTCGGGGAATCTTGATTTC
>CALFWI010000231.1 GCA_937928615.1 uncultured Saprospiraceae bacterium
AAACCATACAGTTTTGAGAGTAGAGAGCAGAGAGCAGAGAGCAGAGAAAAGAGACTTGATTCGCAGTTTAAACGAACATTTTAAGTTTTAAAAAGCTAATATTTAGGCAGTTATTCGATTTTTTATCTCTAATCTCTCTTCTCTGCTCTCTTTTCTAATTTCTGTCTGGTTTCAAATTGTAAAATAGTAGCCCCTAGACCTTTTTCATAATTGGTATTCATTTTTTCTTGAAGATTCTTAGTAATACTACTAGTATTAATATCAAGACAAACGGTAAGTACTCAACCCCTATATTTTGTACTCTTTTAAAGTAAGTACTCATAAAAACAACCCAAATCCAATAACCTCCAATGGTATGTAGTCGTTTCCAATTCTTGCGAGAAAGTTGTTTAGAAAAAGACTCAAAAGAAGTCAATAACATCAAAACAACAAATAGATAAGCCAAACCACCTGCCATTAGGGAAGTACTGGCAGCTAAATCAAAGACGGGATGAAAAACTTGTTGTAAAAGGACTAAGAAGCCAAGATGAATTAAATGATTCATAGCGAAGGAAATGCCCAGATACTTACGATTCATTAACCACCAAAAAGATAAGGAATTTCTAATGCGTAAATGAGCAGCGGATGCGGCAAAGGCTAGGCAGAATAGGACAAAACTAATTTTTGCAGACCAAGCAATGGCCGCTCTCGTTCCCTCCTCATTGAATCCAATAAAAAAGAAAAAGGCGGCATATAAAAGAAGGGGCAGCCCGACTGCTAGTTTTACTACGTCCCAATCCCAGATGCCTCTGTTTTCTTGTGTTGAATTATTCATAACTCATCATTTATAACTCATAATTTTATACCTCCTTCTGATAAATCCGATATCGCTTATAAGGCACACCATTTAAATTTTGCAAACCTTTATTCATCATTTCATTATTCTCTAAAATCCAAGAACCTTCGCCAAATTCAATGCCGTTGTTTTGCGCATACCGAATGATTTTAGCATAAAAAATAGCTTCAATACCTAACCTTCTATACTCATCTTTAACGCCTAAAAGGATGATTCGAAGTATTTTGGTCTTTCGTTTGTTCATTAATAAACGAATCGCCCCAAAAGGTAAAATGCGTCCTCGTTTTTGTTTAATCATGATTTCATTGATATTCGGAACACCGAGAAAGAAACCTATTCCTTTACCGTCTTTTTCCGCCAAGAAAACCATTTCTGGTACTAAAATCATTTTTAAACTATCCGCTAAATGGTCAAATTCTGCATCGGTAGGGGGCACAAAACCCCAATTTTTATCCCATGCTGCTTTGTATAACTCTCGGATAACAGGGACTTCCTTTTTCCAATTTTTTAGTAAGACATTTCTTATAGTAATCCCCCTACTTTTTAAACGTTCTTCTAATCTTTCTGCAATCAATAAAGATTTTTCTGAAACGGTTTGCGTAGGGATTCTATAAGCCAATAAATCCATTTGCTTGACAAATCCAAATCGGTTTAGAAAATCGACATAATAGGGCTTATTATAAGTCATATTGATGACAGGCGGACTATCATAGCCATCGACTAGAATCCCTGCTGTTTCGTTCGTAGAAAAATTGGTCGGCCCATATAAGGCGACATGTCCTTTGGCTTTTATCCAATCAACAGCAGTTTGTAATAATTTTTCTGCCACCGAATAGTCTTCAATCACATCAAAAAAACCAAAATACCCAACATTGGCATCAGCGAATTTATTATAATTATTATTTTGAATGGCAGCAATTCGACCCACTATTTTAGTATCTCTCATGGCTAAGAATAGGTCTGCATTGGAATGTTTAAAAAAGGGATTCTTTTTAGGATTCATCAATTCTAACATACCCAAATAAATTTCAGGCACATAGTTGGGGTCGCTTTTGTATAACTCATGTGGAAAATCTATGAATTGCTTTTTCTGCTTTTTGGTGGTAACTTTTACGATTTGCATTGGTTGGTTTGTCTTTTTGTTTTAGGATGTTTTTCATAGTGTTTTTAAGAGGTCAGATGTTAGACCGCTTATTTCATAAACTGTCAGAAATCAGATGCCTTAATCCTGAATATTGATATTCTATCGGGATTCAGGATTTATTAAAAAGTACATTAAGTGGCGGTTACATCCTTAAATCTGACTTCTGATAGAAAATTTCAATTTTCGGTCTGACTTCTGACCTCTTTTCTTATACAGCTTTCCGTTTATGACAAATGGTATTCGAACTGCATCGAATACCATTTGTTTTCTTCGTATTTATAAAAGATAGAACGGTTATTTTTTAAACTTCGGAGGCTACCACTCTAGGAATATTCAATTTTTTGCCAACTTCATCCAATTTTTCAACAGCATAATCAATTTGCTCTTTTGTATGCGTTGCCATTAAAGAGAAACGAATTAAAGAGTCGTGACTTGCCACAGCAGGAGAAATAACAGGATTGACAAAAACACCTGCATCCTGTAGCATCTTCGTTAGGACAAAAGTTTTGTTGTCGTCTCTAACGTAGATAGGAATAATTGGCGTTTCTGTAGGGCCAGTTTCTAAACCAACATTGCCTAAGGCTTCCATCGCATAACGGGTATTATCCCAAAGCATATCAATTCTTTCTGGCTCTTCTTCGATAACGTCTAAGGCGGCAATCACACTTGCGGCATTAGCAGGAGCAATACTCGCACTAAAGATAAAAGAACGAGCCGTATGCTTCATAAAATTGATGGTGTCTTTGTCAGCGGCAATAAAGCCACCAATAGATGCCAACGATTTGCTGAAAGTCCCCATGATAATATCTACATTATCTGTGACGCCAAAATGACTTGCTGTACCTCTACCTCCTTTGCCTAATACGCCCAAAGAGTGCGCATCATCGACCATAATATTGGCGTTATATTTTTTGGCTAAAGCAACCATTTCAGGAAGTTTAGCTATATCGCCCTCCATACTAAAAACACCGTCCGTTACGATTAACTTAACTCGGTCTTCATTACATCTTTGTAAGACCTTCTCCAGAGATGCCATATCTTTATGTCGATATTTCATCGTCCGACCAAAAGACAATCTTGCACCGTCTATGATACAAGCATGGTTTAAGTCATCTAAAATGACATAATCATGTCTGGTTAGAATAGAAGAAATAGCGCCTAGATTAGCTTTATACCCACTACTGAAAACAATAGCTTCCTCTTTACCCACAAACTTGGCTAATTTTGCTTCTAATTCAGTGTGAATGTCTAAAGAACCGTTTAAAAAACGAGAGCCTGCGCAACCCAGACCATATTTATCAATGGCTGCTTTAGAAGCCTCCTTTAATTTAGGGTGGTTAGTTAGGCCTAAATAGGAATTAGAACCGAACATAAGTACGTCTTTCCCGTTCATTTTAACGACCGTATCTTGGTCAGAACTGATTTCTCGGAAGTAAGGGTACACGCCAGCGGCCTTGACCTCAGCAGGACGAGTGTACTTCGCTAGTTGGTTTCGAAGTAAATTCATTTTCTATGTATTAAAGTTCTCCAAAAAACAAGCCGATAAAAGCCTACGTTGGTGATTAGTGATTAGTGATTGGTTTTATCAAAACTATCACTTTTGAGTACTAAAACACCTGTGGTAAATTTGACTATTCTAGCTTGGTCTGTTTGAAGGAATCATTTTGAAGCAGCATATCCATTAAAGAATATTGACTGAATAACTTTAGGAAGGAAGAAAGACAAAATTGTATTTTAAAAATTGGAGTTTACTATTTTAAGTAATTTTCAATTTTCAATTTTTAATTTATAATTTTCAATTTCCGCAAGGAATGATTCCTACAGGGTGACTAAATGTGTTTATAAAAATTCTGTATAGTTCTATATAAACCACTTCAATTCGTGGTTAGTTCTCGCTTATTATTCAAACAAGACAATTTAGATTTTTTAATCCCCTATGTCTTTTTAAAATAATTGTAAAATTAAGGTTTATTCACCGTTTTACTATAATATTTAGCGAATACTTAGTGGTTTTAAGCCAATAAACAATAGATAACTTATAATAGTTTAATATATTCAACTAACCAATCTTTTACTTTCGTTTTCAATAAGACTTTTTCTAATAGAAAAATGGCGAAAAGAGCAGTTAGTCCACCTAAAAAGACATCCATAATATAGTGATGGTTGGTATAAACGGCTGCGAACCAAATGCCTGCCATGATTATCAAAAATATAATAGAGGCAATCACCAATCGTTTCTTTATGCCATAATACACCAATAATACAGGAAATGCAGAA
>CALFWI010000232.1 GCA_937928615.1 uncultured Saprospiraceae bacterium
TTGACAATTTTTGCACAAGTTCAATCCTTTCAGGATTGTGAGACTCGAATCTGCCAGCATTCTCCGCATTTCATACGGAGTTATTATAGTTTAATCACTTCGTGATTGATAGCAATGCAAAAATTGTCAAAGAACCAAAAATATTATTGTTTTTAATATCCAAATGTGACCAATTCAGATTTCAAAACATTATAGGTATACTCGAAGCATATAGAGACTTGTTTAATGCCAAGGTTTTATAGTCAATTAAAAAGAAAAGTCAATGCGAATAATTTTCCTCTTTATAATAACCCTACTAGTTACGACAAATTGTTTTCCACAAAAAAACATTGATAAGGAAAAATTACTAGAAGATTTTGATTTTGCAGTTCAAGAATTGAAATTACAGCATCAAGGATGCTACAACTACATTGATAAACCAACAACTGATTCAAAGATATTTACTTTACGAAACAGAATTGGAAGCTCAATGACAAAACTGGAATTCTATGAATTGCTTAGACAATTACTTGGATTGATGAATGAAGGTCATGGTTCAGTTGTATACCTGCTATGCATTTTCAAACTAATGTTTCACCAAAGGAAAGAGGAAGAGGGATTATTCCAGATTATGAAGTCCCACAAACTTGGGATGATTATCTGAGTAACAGGAACACTAAATTAGAGTTTGTGAAAAATTTGATAATGAATTAACGATTAACAGTTTTCACCACTTATCAGGGAGAATATGGGTTGTTTAGGAGAGGAAAAATCAAGCCTGCTAAAAAAGGAACATTAGGATTTTTACTAAGTCAATCGCAATACGATAATTTTTTGCTCCCCCTAAAGGATTTGAATTTAGACGGCTATCTATCAAGACCGCTAGGAAATTCCTATATGAAGAATGCAATTAATGAAGTCATGGATGCCGTCATATTTAATCGCAATATGAAACGTCCTAGTTTAGATAGAATTTTTTTCTTAAAAATTCATCCTGAGAATAAGTATATCAAACCAGAGATTGAGATAGTGGAGTAAAAACGGACAGAATAGTATTTACTTATTCTAATAGGTAATTAAGTCTTTGAAGAGGCTGATTAATAAAAAAAGCTACCCATCAATGAGTAGCTTTTTTTTAACAGTCTCGAATGTTCTAAAAACAATCCTGTTAATCCTGAATGAATAATCCCGTCATCCTGTAATCCTATTTCATACCAAGCGCCTTCTCCTGCTTCAATTTCTGATAAGACTCGATTCCACAACGCAAAAACTCCGCATAATCGTCATCATCAGGTGTATAACCAACTGGCTTATTTAAAACCGTTTTGCCATCAGGCGAAAGTAAGACATAATAAGGTTGGGTATTGGTTTGGAAACGTTGTGCTTGGAAATGTGCCCATTTATTACCGATACTTCTTAAGGTTCTAGTCGTGCCGTTGGCTCTTTTTACTTTCACTTTTTCTGCTTCTGGCAACTCTGACTTATCATCTACATATAAAGACACTAAGACGTACTCTTCTTTCAATTGCTCGTAAACTTTATCAATTGGCCATACATTTTCTTCCATCTTTCGACAGTTCACACAAGCGTAACCTGTAAAGTCTAATAAAATTGGCTTATCTACTTTTTGTGCCAGTTCAATCCCTGCATCGTAATCTTTTACACAACTTAAATTCTGTGGACAATCGCAAGGATATAAAATACTATAACAAGCAGGCGGTGCAAAACCACTTAATAAACTTAGGGAATTTAAGGCTTTTACTTCTTTGTTATACATTAAGCCTGTGACCATATATCCTGCAAAAGCAATCGAAGCGACGCCTAAACCAATTCTTAAAGGATTCAATTTTTTTATCGGTGAATCATGTGGAAATTTGATTTTACCGAAAAGGTATAAACCTAGACCAACAAAAGTAACAATCCAGATTAATAATAAAGGTTCTACTTTTAATAAACCCCAATGTGATACTAAATCTGCATTTGACAAGAATTTAAAGGCTGCTGCCACTTCTAAAAATCCAAGGACTACTTTTACTGAATTTAACCAGCCACCAGATTTTGGTAAGGCATTCATTAGCGCAGGAAATGCCGCAAAAATGGTAAAAGGTAAAGCTAAAGCAAATCCAAATCCACCCATCCCTGCGGTTAATTGCCAAGCCCCTCCATCAGAAGTTAAGGCGCCTGCTAAGAGTGACCCTAAAATTGGTCCCGTACAAGAGAAAGAAACCAAGGCTAAAGTCAAGGCCATAAAAAAGATGCCTAATAAACCACCTACGCCTTCCGCAGAACTAGAACTATTGACCCATTTATCTGGTAATGTCAATTCGTAGTAGCCAAAGAAAGACCCTGCGAAGAACATAAAGACCACAAAGAAGAAAATATTTAAACCAACATTGGTAGAAATTTCATTTAGAATATCAGGATTAATGGAGTCCATTAAATGGAAAGGGACACTCAATAATAAATAAACTGCCAAGATGAAAAATCCATATAAAGAAGCATTCGCAAAACCTTTGGCTTTGGTTTGACTTCCTTTCGTAAAGAAACTTACGGTTAAAGGAATCATCGGAAACACACAGGGGGTCAATAATGCTAATAAGCCACCAAAAAATCCTAAGACAAAGATGTTCCATAAACTCTTTCCTTCTTCAATGATTGGTGTCCCGCATTCTTGAAAAACTTTATCACTCCCTGGAGCTAGAATTGTTTTTGCGGTATTATTAGCAATAATGTCTCCTCCGCTAACCGCATCGTCTCCTACTAAAGCCGTTAAGGTTGCTGGTACAAAATTAAAGAATACGGCTGTTGGCGGTGTACACATTTCATTATCACAGGCCATAAATTCTAATTCGCCTGCAATCGGTGTGGCTGCATCCTTCACTTTTACGGTTTGTACAAAAGTAGCTTTACTACCCACAAATTTGGTGACGGTAATGCCTGGTCCAAATGCTGGTTCTGGGGCTTTCTTCAATTTCCCAACTTCTTCCGCCTTCCCTATTAATTCATAATGACTGCCTTCTGTGTAATAAAAAGTGGTTGGAATCGGTCCGTCTGGGTCTGTAAATTGAGAGTAAGTGTACCAACCTTCTTGCAAATCAGCTTTGAAAGTCAGTTTATATTCCGTATCACTTATTTTTTCGACCTCACCTGACCACGTAGCTGGATTTAAAATACCGTCTTGTGCTCTATCTGGGGCAGTTTCAGTAGTTGTATTTGCGGATAAATTCGTGCTTATTTCTTTTGTTGCTTCTTCAACTTTTTTGGTAGGCGTTGTAGGTGCTAAAACAATCTTAGGGGTACTATTCTCTTGTTTAGTTGGTGCTGCTGCTGGTTCAGTAGTTGCTGGTTGCGTTGCTGTTTGACTAGCAATGACCGTTTCTTCCTTAACGGCTTCCGTTGCACCAACTGCGGTCAAAGCAAATTCAAAATCCGCTTCCGTAGGAGGTAAACAGCGCGTAGCATCACAACACATAAATTCTAAATAACCGACAATCGGTTTGGTATAATCTTTTACTTTTACCTTTTGGGTAAATACGCCTTCTTTTTTGAAGGTGATTAGATTCATTTTAAATACTTCATCGAACACTTTCTTTCGATTCGCTGTTGCTTCTTCCGTTTTACCTACTAATTCGAAATGATCGCCTTTATCAAAATTAAAACTGGTTTTAATCGGGCCATCATCTGATTCTAAATATTGAGAATAGACTTTCCAGCCATCTTCAATTTTGGCGGTAAACACCAATTCAAATTCATCACCAGCAATATGCTTTTGGTCCATGGTCCATTTGACAGGCTCTAAAATTTGACCAAAAGCAGCAACCGAAGTGCTGACTAATACGACTAAAAAAGTTAGGAATCTCATCACAATCTATTTTTTATGGGCTTTATTTATATAAACTTTCAATGAGTAGATGAGAAAATGAGACCGTTCTTCTTGGTTGAAGTTCGTTCTTTTTTAGGCGACTGTATTTACGCATTTCTTCATCTATACATTTATTTATTGAGCACTTATTTACTAAAACGAAATAGGCAACATACGTGTGTGTAAGTTGCCCATAGTATATCTATTGCTTAAAAACTGATTTAGTTTGACTTGGATTGTCCGTTCTATTACATTTCCGACTGAATCGAAGAAAAACAAGCCTGAATCATCAAGGTATTCCACTTCAATCCTAGTAATCATTCTAAAGTAATATTGAAATCTACTTCTTTTGGTGGCAAACATTTTTCATCATCACAAGACATGAACTCTAAATAGCCTGATACTGCTTTGGCCCCACTTTTTACTTTTATTTTTTGGGTAAACTTAACCGCCCCACTAAACTTAATTACATTCACACCGAATAACTCATCAAACGCTTCTTTCTTCTTTCCTGTTTCAACTGGCTTTCCAATAAATGCCAAATTTGCATTTTCATCAAAACTAAAAGCCGTAGGAACGGGGCCACTAGGGTCTGTATGTTGAGAATAAATGCTCCAACCAGGGTCTACCATAGCCGTGAAAGTGATTTCATATTCCGAATCTTGTATTTTTTTAGCTGCAAAATCCCATTTAACAGGATTTTGTGCGTGGATATTGGTGGAAAAAAGAAAACTGAAAAATAGGAGAAAGTAAGTGAGCTTCATTAGTGAATCTGTTTATTTGAATCGGTTGTAAATACAGCATACAAAATTTACGATTTTTTAAAGAAGATGCGACTATTAAACCTACGCTTAACATTTATTTATGATTTTGTTAAGGGCTTTGGTCGAAAAATAAGTCAATTTTAACTTAAATAGTTAAAAGAACTCCCTCCCTATAATCTTTGATTTAAGATGGGATGAATTTTGACAAAAAATCAAGTCGTTTCCCGATAACTATAAAGATAAAATATATGTATGATAAATATTTCAAATAGTCTTTCTAAAATGTCTAATAGTTTGTATTTTTAGGGTAATGAAAGTTATCAAAACCTACAAATATCAATTACGACCTTCGCAGGAAAAAGAGGTTAAGTTCTATCAAATACTTGGTGTTTGTAGGTTGATATATAATCTTTGCTTGGAATACAAAATAATGTTGCACCGAGAAAATGGGCAAAATATTAGAAAGACACAACTACAAAAAGAAGTTAGTCAATTAGCAAAATGTTTTGATTGGATGAAAGCAGTACATAGCCAATTAAGGCAAAATGCTATCCATCGACTACTAACTGCTTATGACAATTTTTTCAAAGTAGGTGCAGGGTTTCCAAAGTTTGCTAAAAGAGGCTTGTATAACTCTTTTACTTATCCACAAGGAATTAAGATTTGTAACAATTATATTTATTTTCCAAAAGTAGGTTGGATTAAATTTTATCCAAACCAAAAACTTCCTACGGATGCAGTAATAAAGACCACTACTATTATAAAAGAAGCTGACGCATGGCATGTTTCTATAACTTTTGAAACAGCCGACCAAATTCAATATCCTTTTGACAAGAACCAAGCAGTAGGATATGATATTGGTGTCAAATACTATTATGTAAGTAGTGACGGCGAGTTCATAGATAACCCAAATTTTCTACAACAATTTACTCGTAAGATTAAAAAGTTAAATCGTAAATTAGCTAGACAAAAGAAAGGCAGCAATCGAAGGAGAAAAACTAAAATTTCCCTTCAAAAAATCTATCTAAAGCTAAAACGAAAGCGAAAAGACTTTATCAATAAACTTACTTTCAATATTGTAAAAAATAACTCCATTATAGTTGTAGAAGATTTACAACTAAAGAATATGACCAAAAAACCTAAACCTAAATTAGCGGAGGACGGTAAGACCTACCTGCTCAACAAAGCAAAAGCTAAATCTGGTCTAAATAGAGTTTTGCTAGATTTGGGTGCGAGTAAATTTTACAAGCAATTAGCATATAAAGCTAAGTGGTATGGACGGGAACTAATTAAAATTGACCCTAAATACACTAGCCAAGAATGTTCTAATTGTCATCATATTTCAAAGAACAACCGTAAATCACAATCAAAATTTGAGTGTGAATCTTGTGGTCACACTGCAAATGCAGATTATGACGCAGCGCAAGTAATACTTGGGAGAGGTCTCTCCTTCTATCGTCAACGTGAGGTATTAGCCTGTGCGTAGGTAGAGAAACCCTCACTATAATCTTTGATTTAGTGGGTGGTCATTCATCTGAACTAAGTTTAATTTTGATAGTTAGAAAAGTATTTTATTGTTAAATAATTGTATGCTGAAAACTCAACAGATTATTGGCGCACCAATAAAAATTTGGTTTAATGAATAAATATCTTGTTGAAAAGATATAATGCTCATTAAGTTTGCAAATTTTCCAAATTTTAGCAAAGATAAAATCTGTTGAATTTTCAGTTGTATGGTTGTTTTGTAAGTACTTAATAAATTTACCGATACCATTAAAAATCGCATCATGCTCGAAATAAAAAATTTACATAAGGTTTATAGTAGTGGTAATAAGGAAGTCAATGTGCTGAAAGATATTAATTTCAAAATTGAGAAAGGAGAAATTGTTTCTATTGTTGGGCCATCTGGTAGTGGAAAGACTACTCTTTTAGGCTTATGTGCAGGCTTAGATAAGGCGACTTCTGGCTCTGTTATTTTGAGTAACACGCCTTTAGAACCATTAAACGAAGATGAACGTGCGGCTTTAAGAAATAAAGCTGTTGGATTTATTTTTCAAAATTTTCAATTGATTCCAACTTTGACCGCGTTGGAAAACGTGATGGTACCTTTGGAATTAAGAGGGGAGAAAGGGTCTGCTAAAAAAGCAATGGATTTATTAGAAAAAGTAGGCTTAGCAGAACGCCATGATCATTATCCAACGCAATTATCTGGTGGAGAACAACAACGGGTCTCTTTAGCTCGCGCTTTTTCCAATGATCCTCAAATTTTATTTGCCGATGAACCTACTGGTAATCTGGATGAAGAAACAGGGAAAAAGGTAGAAGATTTATTATTTAAATTGAATGAAGAATCTGGTACTACTTTAGTGATTGTCACGCATGATTTGAATTTAGCGGCTAAGACTGGTCGAATTATTAAATTGAAAGGCGGTAAAGTAGTGGAAGCTTAATCCGATTTACTGAATCTAGCAAATCTATTTTGCTCATTTTTTGGAAATAGGTTTACTAAATGCTAAAAACTTAGTAAATCTCAGCATTCTCTTCTATTTTTGCCAAAAAATAAAAATGGCAAGACCTGTAAATATTTCTACTAAATGGACACTCCCACTTAAAATCTTCCTTCCTATTCTTTGGGGAACTTTTTTTGGTTTGATTACGCTTGCCTTCTGGTTTAGCGAGGAGCCTTCTGTTGGAGCGATGCCGATTAGTAGTTTTCGGCTATTAATGAGTTCTTTCTTATTTACTGGACTGGCTGTCCTCTACTTTTCTTTTATGCAACTTAAAAGGGTAGAAGTAGATGAACATTTCCTTTATGTCACGAATTATAAAGACACCGCTCGCTACCCTTTTCATAATGTCGAAAAACTAGAAGAAGCCAATTATTTCTTATTTAAAATTATCCGAGTTTATTTTAAGGAATCTGGCATTTTTGGTAAGAAAGTTATTTTCTTAGCTAATCAATTTCGATTGCAGGAAATTTTGAAACAGCGAACAGAATTGGTTGCTTTATTTGAAAAATAAACTAAAATGCAAATAAGAAAAGAACAAATCCTTATAGACAAAGTAAAACCAGATTTGCCTATTTCTATTTATCCTGAAAGAGAAATCCTAGCAAAACTTCGGGAACATTTTGAAGACGCTACAATTACAAAGAGTACACTATTTGAAATTCACGAAATGACGTATATGGGAGATGAAGGTGGAATTGTTTGTGAAATAAGAACACCAACAATGAATACAGAAGAGGCAAAAGCGGTATTTTTATGTTCTATTACTCATTTTAGAATAAAGAGAGGCGAACCTTATTATTCAGAATTAGAAAAATATCGATTAAAAAGAATACGGAGATTGGCTAGACAAAATAGAAGAAGACCATTCTAAAATTAATATTAAAACTCATTTATTCCTACATCCCAGTTTTCCAGAATTGCCAAATTTCAAATGCTTCTTGTGTTGCTTCATCTTCGCCAGCTTCTATATTTTTCAATTTTGAAATATGAACCTCAAAAATTATATCGCTTTTTTTAACACTTACCTCAAAAAAAATGCCTTCACTTTCAAAGTTATTATCGGCTATTCTCAATACATCTACTTTTTCTAATTTCTTTGTCCCTTTTCTATTTTTCATCAATACTTCCGCTTCAAATGGAAAACCTAATTCGTCTCCAAAAAAAGTGAACCAACCTAAATTTACTTCATACTCATCATAACAATCGACCGTTATTTCATCATCGATTTTGCATTGCATTTCTTCTTTCGTCATCTTTCTATTTTTTTACAAAAATGGGTTATTCTCCTTCTCAAAACCAATAGTCGTCGCCTGCATATGTCCAGGATACACCTTCGTTTCATCAGGTAAAATAAACAATTTAGTTTGAATACTATTAATGAGGGTATTAAAATCACCCCCTGGCAAATCTGTTCGACCAATACTCATGTGAAATAAAACATCTCCTGCAATCACAAAATTATCTTGAGCGCAATAAAAAGATAAACTAGCAGGAGAATGGCCTGGGGTCAAAATAGCAATTAACTGTGCCTTCCCAAAAGTGATAATATCTCCTTCTTCAATAAATTTAGTCGGCTCAGGAGAAGGATCCATTGCTACTCCATACATCGCTGCGGATTTTGGTGCATGCGCTAATACAGGTAATTCCCCTTTATGTATTTCTAACGACAAATCATACTTTTCGGCAATAAATCCATTCCCTAAAATGTGGTCAAGATGACAATGGGTATTGATTAATCGGACAGGTTTGAGGTCATTTTGCTCAATAAAGTCCGTTAATTGCTGTTTTTCAGCCACATTGCTACAACCAGGATCAAAAATAATGCACTCTTTAGTTTCATCATACAGGATATAAGTGTTCTCTTGAAAGGCATTGAAAGTAAAACTTACAACTTTGACCATGTTTTTGACGTTTTATGTCCAAACAATTGTTTGGGTGAGCAAATGAAGTGCAAAAGTACGTTTTGTGTAGAAAAAATATAGGTTCTCCTTATTTTTTTAGTAATTGATTTGACCTTATTTTGTAATCCTTCATAAATGGTTGTTTTTTATAGAAAAAAATTACATCTTTAACGAATAAAGAACAGAGAAGTCAGACCATAAATTACAATTTACTGTCAGAAGTCAGACTTTAGATAACCTGACTTCTGACAGTTATCGTAGATAATGGTCTAACTTCTGACTTCTTTTATCTATCAAATAGACTTTGAACTTTATAATCAATCGCCCTATATGCGAAAAATAATACTTACACTCAGCTGTCTTTTTATTTTCCTTTGTGCTTTTGCTCAACAAAGACCACAAGTCCAATTCGGAAAAAACAGAGTTCAATATCACCAAGATTACGATGAATGGTTGATGTATGAAAGTCGAAACTTTATTACTTATTGGTATGGAGAAGGTCGATTCATTGGGCAGTCTGCGGTACAGTTGGCAGAATATGACTTTGAAGAAATTCAGGCTATCTTAGAACATCGGTTAAATAATAAAATAGAAATTATTGTTTATACGGACTTGACGGATTTGAAGCAAGGAAATATCGGTAGCGAAGAGGCCTTTGAAAATTCAGGTGGAAAGACAAAAATTGTCGGCAACAAAATGTTTATTCATTTTGATGGCAATCACAATCATTTACGGCAAGAAATACGAGAAGGCATTGCTTCTGTTTATTTGAATGCGATGCTTTTTGGGTCTAACCTACAAGAAATTGTGCAGAATGCAGTCTTACTAAGTTTACCTGATTGGTTCAAAGATGGCTTAGTGGCATATATTGGCGAAGAATGGAACACCGAATTGGACAATCAATTAAGAGATATTTTAGCCAGAAAAGAACATGAAGATTTTAATGACTTAGTACAAGCTTATCCAAAATTAGTTGGTCAATCTGTTTGGTATTATATCAATCAAAATTATGGAAAAGCGACGGTTTCTAATTTACTTTATTTAACTAGAATTAATCGAAGTATCGAAAGTGGCTTTCTATACGTATTGGGTAATTCGTATGAGCAAACATTAGAAAATTGGCAAAAATTTTACGAGCGAAGATATAGCGAAGAAGTAAAGGTCATGCAGTCTCCTGATGCAAAAAAATTAGTCGACATCAAGAATAAACATAACCTACCGATGACGCAAGTTAAGCTGAGTCCAAGCGGACAATATGCAGCTTATGTGCAAAATGAAGTAGGGAAATACAAAGTATTCATTCAAGACTTGATTTCTGGCGAGCGTACCTTGGTTAAGAAAAGTGGTTTTAGAAACCTTTTTCAGGCAACTGATTATAATTACCCCTTATTAGCATGGAGTCCAAGTGGCTTTGAATTGGCGATTATGTGGGAAAGACGGGATGTTATTCAATTATCTAAATACGATATCAATACCAAGGAAACCATCACGGAAGAAATGGACCCACAATACCAGCGAGTCTATAGTATGGATTATGTGAATGTGCAAGATATGGTCTTATCGGCAACGGTTAGAGGTTCATCGGATATTTTCTATTATCGGTCTAATGTACGGGCTACTTCTCGAATCACCAATGATTTTTACGATGACCTTAACGCTGTTTTTGTAAATGTTAGAAATAAAAAAGGCATTTTATTCGCCTCTAATAGAGATACAACTAGTCTGGCTTCGACTAAATTAGATACCATTTTGCCAATTAAATCTTTTGATATTTATTATTATGATTTAGCCACTAAATCTAAAGAATTAGTCAGAGTAACCAACACCCCCTTTGCTGATGAAAGAGCACCCTTAGGGATTGATTCTACACATTTTGCTTTTCTTTCGGATGAAACGGGCATTTATAATCGAAAATATGGCTTTTTAGAAGATTATGTGGCTTACATGGAACAAGTTATTGAAATCCGAAATAGCGAGCCATTAATCTTGCCCGTAGACTCTGTTTGGTCAAATACGGATTCTTTAATCATTGATACTACGTTTATCCGTCCAGTTATTAAAACTAGAGCAATAAACCATACCGCTAGTAATTTAAATCGCAATATTATTACCCAACACAAATCAGTCAGAAGTAATAAAATGATTGACTTGATTTATAAAGAAGGGACTTATTCTGCCTACATTGGCACCGCCAATCCATCAACTGTAGTAACGCCTGCTTTAACCAATTACAAGAGTCAGCAAGTTGTCTTACTATCCAAGCGAAATAAAGCTAAAACTGATGTCAAAGAAGAAGCCCCTATAAAAATAGCTAGTAATAAAGATACTAATAAACAAGCTCCAACAGAAAAAGAAGCATCTGGAGGTTATTTATTTGAGAGTGGTTTTGATGATCCTCCTATAGAAACACCTGCTACAGCTGACGAAAATGCTAAAATAACGCCAAAATCTGACGAAAAAGAATATTTATTCCAAACAGAATTTGAAGAGCCCTCCGAAATAATAACTACTTCAGCAGGAACAACGGACAAGCCACAACGGGCCTCTAGAGGTTCGGCAGATGCCCCAAATGTAGTGATTGCAACAGAAGAAGTTTCTGTAGCGGCTTTAACTACAGCTGATGCTAACAAAAAAGCAGTGACTAAATTTAGACCAGCAAGAATCACCCCTTATCGCTTAAAATTTAAGACTGATTTTGTCACTACTTCTTTAGATAATAGTTTACTGTATGGTGGTTTAGAAAGCCCTGCTGCTAATCCCGACGGTTTTGCAACACCTGTTCCTGGCATTTTAATGAAAACTAATTTTAAAGATTTATTTGAAGATTATGTCTTTGAATTAGGTGCGCGTTTCCCAACTAGCTTTGATGGAGATGAATATTTCTTGACGTTTAAAAATAAGAAAAAACGATTAGATAAAACTTTTACCGCTTATAGGAAAACTAAACGATATTCCCTCAATAATAATTCGGTCGCTCCTGAAAGAACCAGAGAAATTGTATTATTAGGTCAAGCCCAATTTAGCTATCCATTGGATATTTTCACAAGTATTCGAGGGATTGTTAATCTTCGTAATGATAAATTAGTACAATTATCGACTGATCAGCAAGCTTTAAATGAACCTACGACCAATCAACAACGAGCAGGTGTACGCTTAGAATATGTTTTTGATAATACCCTAGATGTTTCTTTGAATATCAAAAATGGTACCCGTTATAAAGTATTTGGAGAGGTCGTCAAACGCTTTGATTTAAGTGTCTTGGATGGCTTCAATTTTGAAGTACCTAAAGGAGCAATGGGTATTGTTGGCGTAGATGCCAGACATTATCAACGAATTCTTAAACACAGTGTTTGGGCGACTCGATTTAATGCCGCTACGTCTTTTGGTTCTGAAAAAATCTTATATTATTTAGGAGGTGTTGAGAATTGGTTATTTCCTAGTTTTAATAACGATATTCCTGGCCCTACAGGCAATGACTTTAGTTATCAGACCTTGGCTTCTAACCTTAGAGGATTTAAGCAGAATATTAGAAATGGTAATTCTTATGCCTTAATTAACTCAGAACTAAGAGTCCCTATCTTTAGGTATTTTAGTCGTTCTACGCCACGTTCTTCTTTCCTTAGAAATTTCCAGTTAGTAGGCTTCTTTGATGTTGGTACTGCTTGGCAAGGTTTATCTCCTTTTAAAAAGGACAATCCACTCAATACCGTGACTATAGAGGGAAGTGATAATGCAGCTGATTTCAGCCCAGTGTCTCTAGAGGTTAATTTCTTTAGAGACCCCGTGGTAGCAGGTTATGGTGCAGGTATCCGAACAATGTTATTTGGGTATTTCCTTAAGTTAGATTATGCTTGGGGGATTGAGACTAGAGTGGTACAAAAACCACGATTGTATCTTTCTATGGGAATGGATTTCTAGTGCAGTTTGCCGTAAACAGTTGACAGTTTGCAACTGCCCTAATCCCTTTAAAATTATCCTCTTAAAAACTAAGAAGATTTAATAACCGTAGCTTGTACATTCTTGTATAAGCTACGGTTATTTATCCAACGTAATTTTAATCTGCTGAATTCGTTTTTTATTAACTTCTAGTACTTTAAAAGTAAATTGATTCTGCTTGATTTCTCTGCCTTTTCTAGGTAAACGACCTAATAATTCTAAAATTAAGCCTGCCAAAGAATCGGCATCTCCTCTACGCTCATCAAAAGTATTAATGTCTAAGCCTATTACTCGACAGACATCATTTAATAAAGTCTTGCCTTCAAAGATATAATTATAATCATCTATTTTTTGATAATCTAATTCAATATCATCGTCAAATTCATCTCGAATCTCTCCGATGATTTCTTCCATGATATCTTCTAAAGTCACGATTCCTGCTGTTCCTCCATATTCATCTACCACAATGGCCATGTGCAAACGCTTTGCCTGAAACTCTTTCAATAAGTCATCTATTTTCTTCGATTCAGGAATGTATAATATTTCGGTTCTTAATAAGGCTTGCCATTCAAAATCATTGCTTTCTTCCAAGTACCCCAGCAAATCTTTAGCATAGAGTAGGCCCGTAATTTGGTCAAAGTTTTCATTATAAACGGGAATTCTAGAATAACCAGATTTCTTGACCACACTAATTAATTCTTTATAAGTACTTTGAAAATCTACCGCAATAACGTCCACTCGTGGTTGCATAATCTGCTTAACCGATACATCTCCAAAAGTGACAATACTTTTTAAAATGTCCACTTCCTCATTCGCATTAAACCCACCTTTTACCGTAAGGTCAATAGCTTCACCAATTTCCGCTTTACTCGCTAGATTGTTAGATGCCCGATGCGCTAATTTTTTTTCGATAATAGAAGTTAAACTAATTAGCATCTTACTAAGTGGGTAAAACCATCTTTTAACGATACTTAAAGGAAAAGACATTAATTTAGCTAGAAAAACATTATTAATTTTTGCATAGACCTTAGGCGCTACTTCTCCAAAAAGAACTAATGCAAAAGTGACAATACCTACTGTAATGACTAAATTAATCGTCTTAGCTAGAAAAGAGAC